>CALXZB010000016.1 GCA_944393125.1 uncultured Clostridia bacterium
TTCGTTTTTACTTATATAAAAATATTTTTTATTAATATCAAAAACATTATAACATCTGAATTTACGGTAGTATGCACCCTAAAACCATTAAACAGTAACATTTTTTAAATAAAATTTTATTAAAAGCTATTGTAAATTTTATAAACTTGTGTTAATATATTAAAGTAATTTGTTTTTAGGGGTATAGTGTTAATGGTAGCACATCGGTCTCCAAAACCGCTTGTGTGGGTTCGAGTCCTACTACCCCTGCCAAAAGTTTAGCATTTTAGCTAAACTTTTTTTCATGTGAGGTGATTTTATCAATAAAATTTTTCTTAGTATTATTATTTTATCTATTATTATTTCTGTATTATTTATTCCAAATATCTATATTTCAGATGAGTTCTTAAATACTTATGAATCAGAAATCATATTTTATGGAAACAAAAATTTTGCTTGGCCTATTCCTGGTTACACGAGAATTTCTTCATATTTTGGTAAACGCTCTGCACCTACTTCAGGAGCTTCAACTTACCATAAAGGTATTGATATTCCTGCTCCAGAAGGAACTTTTCTTATTGCAACTTGTAGTGGAGAAATTACTTTTTTGGGTTTTCTTGGTGGTGGAGGATATACTATAACCATTACCACTCTTGAAAATATCAAAATCTCATATTGTCATGTATCGCCTAATTATGTTGTGTCATTAGGTGATAAAGTATTCCAAGGTCAAATTATAGGTACTGTTGGTCCTAAATATGTAGATGGAGTGGCTCGGTAATATTTATTCAGATGAATATGGCAGGCCAACAAATGGAGCTACTACAGGATGTCATTTGCATATTGGTTTTAGATTGAATAATGAATATGTAAATCCTCTAGATTATTTACAATAATGCTGTTATGTGGTATTATAATATTATTTAGAGGAGTGATTTTTATGGCTTTTGATGGTATAGTTTTAAAATCAGTTATTAATGAATTAACGATTTTAATTGGTGGAAAAATAGATAAAATATATGAACCTGATAAAAATACTATTGTTTTAGGTGTATATTCTAATGGAAATAATTATTCTTTACATATTTCTATAGATTCTATTAATTATAGATTACACTTAACCAATCATTCTCGTGTTAATCCAATTGTTGCACCTAATTTTTGTATGCTTTTAAGAAAATATTTAATTGGTGGTAGAATTTCTAATATTTCAATGTCAGATTTAGAAAGAATTGTAAATATAGATATAGAAATTAAAAATGAATTTAATGAAATAGAAACAAAAACCCTAGTTGTCGAGCTTATGGGTAAACATAGTAATATTATTTTACGAGATTCAAATAGTAAAATTATTGATGCAATAAGGCATATTACTTCAGAGAATTCTTATAGAGAAATATTGCCTTCAAGATTATATGTTTTACCCAATTCTGATAAATTAGATTTTACAACTTTTAATAAATTTGAACATTTTTATTTAAAGTTTTCTAATACTAATATAGAAAATTTAGCTAAAGAAATTGTTAATACTTTTACTGGTTTTAGCATTACATTTGTCAAATCTGCTATTTGTAGATGTAACATTACTAATGTTTCACAACCAGAATTAGAAAAGCTTTATGATTATTTTAATAAATGTATAAACAGTAATAGCTCATCTTTAAATTTTGAATATTTATTTAAAAATAGAAAAATATCTGATTATGTATTAATTTTAGATAATATTGATACTCCTTTTCACTTAAATAATTTTATTGATGAATTTTATTTTAAAAAAGAGAGTGAACAAGCTTTTATAAATTTAAAAAATCATTATTTAAGAATAATAGAAGAAACTCTAAAAAAATATGAAAATCGTTTATCAAATATAAATGATAAAATTAAAGAATGTTATAATATGGATAAGTATAAATTGTTTGGAGAACTTTTGACTGCTAATTTATATAGAATTTCAGATACTCATTCTTCTTGTATTGAATTAGAAAATTATTATGATAATAATAATTTAATATCAATACCTTTAGATATTAAATATTCTCCAAATATTAATGCAAAAAGATATTTTAAAAAATATTCAAAATTAAAAAATGCTTTTCAAGTTGTTTCAAACCAAAAGGTAGAAACTCAAAATGAAATTAATTATATTGAAAGTATTTTGTACGAATTAGAAAATTGTGAAACTATTGAAGAAATTCAAACTGTTGCTGAAGAAATTAATGAAAATATTACTTTTAAGAAAAAAGCTAAGAATAACAAAAAAACTTCAAAAACTCAAAAAAAGAAAAAGCAACAAACTTTTTCTCCTATAGAATATAATATTGAAAATTATAATATATTTGTTGGGAAAAATAATAAAGAAAATGATTGGCTTACATTTTCTTTTGCAAATAAAAATGATTTGTGGTTTCATGTAAAAGATATTCCTGGAAGTCATGTTATTCTAAAAAATAATGGAACTACAATTAGTGATGATGTTTTAGTTGAATGTGCAAAAATTGCTGTTAAACATAGTAAAGCAAGCCTTTCTTCTAATGTTCCTGTTGATTATTGTTTTGTTCGTTTCGTAAAAAAGCCTAATGGAGCAAAGCCTGGTATGGTTATTTTTACAAATAATAAAACATTAAATATAACTTTATAAAAAAGTCAATTATTCAAAATTGACTTTTTTATATTAGAAAGAATTTTATTAAAATACCTAATACTGTTAATGCTGATAGTGCTGTGTCCATAAATCCTTCTGTTGATTCTCCCATCTCCTCTGTTACAGATATTGCATATGATTTTACTTCTGATATTTTAAAATATGTTTCTATTTCTTTTCCTTCATTTTCTTTTACTTTTCCTATTTCTATATATTGAGTACCAAGGTTTACTCCTGTTGATGAATATAATTCTATTTTTAGAAATTTTCCGCTTAAATTTGTATCATTTACTTTTATTTTTGTTCTTCCATTTACTGTTGTAGCTTGCATTTCTATTACTTCTATTCCTGTTGGTATTTCTCCTTTAGCATTTATATCTTTATATGTTGAGTTTATTCCTAAATATATTAATATATCTGATAATATCCAAAATAATATTAACCATATTAAATATTTAGCAAATTTTTTCATTGTTTCCATATTATTTATTTTCCTTCCTTTTTTTGATAACAATATATACTTTTCTTTAATATTATACTATGTTTTCCCTTTATTTGCAATAGTTTACATATAATTCATTTTTCACACAATTTATATTTAATAATATAATATGTTGAAAGGAGTTCTTTATGGATTATGAATTAATGATGAATGATACTGTAAAAATAGGTCAACATGCTCCAGATTTTTCGGCAGAAACTACATATGGACCAGTTTCTTTAGAAGATTATAAAGGAAAATGGTTAGTTCTATTTTCCCATCCAGGAGACTTTACCCCAGTATGTACAACAGAGATGATTGCTTTTGCCAAATCAAATCCTTATTTTGAAAAACTAAATACTTCTTTGCTTGGATTAAGTATAGATAGTAATTCTTCCCATTTAGCCTGGATGCATGATATTTATTGCATGACAGGTATAGTTTTGCCGTTTCCTATAATTGCTGATAGAAATGGTTTAATAGCTAGGAAATATGGAATGATTTCTAATGATATTAGTAATGTAAAAACTGTTAGAAATGTTTTTATAATAGATGATAAAGGTATTATTAGAGTTATTTTAGTTTATCCTTTAAATATTGGCAGGTTCGTTCCAGAAATTTTGAGAATTGTTCAGGCTTTGCAAACAGCAGATTGTTCAAATTCTTCTACTCCTGCAAATTGGCTACCAGGTCAACCTGTAATAATTCCTCCGCCTTCTACTTACCCACTTCTTCAAGAAAGGTTAAATTCTATAAAACAAAATAATAATGGTATGAATTGGTATTTATCTTTTCAAGAACCAGAGCAAAACTGTAAAAAAATAGGAGACTTTATATAAGTCTCCTATCTGTATATTTTTCATTTTATTGTTAAAATATTACCTCTACATTTTCTAAAATAATCGTAGGGATTTCTTGGATTTTATTATTTTTAGCATACAAAACTTCTGTAAATCCATCTAATACAAAATTATGGCAATCAATTACAATAGGTTTGTGGAATTGCCCACATCGTAAATAATACTCTCTAGTTTTCCGATATTTACTTGTACTAGTGTCTTGTAAGTTTATTAAAACAATCAATTCACTAATCTTGGTTTTATTTGTCCATTCATCTGGTAAAACATGAACCCACTTCTCTTGAAAATATTTAATTCTAAAAAATTCTCGTTGGAATTCTTTTTTCCTTTTAACATCTCCAAGGCTCATATAAGCTTTAAATTGGTCAGGTGTCATATTTTCTTTACGACCATTGCAACTTCTACATGCCGGTACAAGATTTTGCGGAATTGTAGGACCTCCTAACGCTCTTGGATATATATGGTCCAGAGTTAACTTAATTTTGTCTTTTTCTACACTTCTCCCGCAGTAATAACATCTTGTATTTCCTTTTAATTTGTATGTTAAATCATATACTATTTCTTCAAATCCTCCTAATCTTGACCGTAATTTTAGTGTGCCATTTTCTTCAAAGGCAATAATATTTCCCTCCTTACTGAAAACATAGCCTTGTGGAACTTCGATAATCATCAAAACTCCTCCTTTTACTTTTTATATAGTATATATATTATATATTATATAAAAATTTAGTCAATATTTTTATTCATCTTTTGCTGTATTAATTTTAAACAATTTCATAATTTCTACAATTACAAGTGGAGCTATAATTAATACAATAACTTCTACTATATTGCTTATTGGTAAAATTGGTATACTAAACGCATGCCTTAATGCTGGAATAACTAATATTATTCCCATTAATCCTGCTGAAATTAGTACAGATAAAATTAATGCACTATTACCTAATATTCCTGTTTTAAATATAGAATTTTTATTATCTCTTATACTAAATACATGAACTAACTCAGCAAATGCTAACACTATAAATGCCATTGTTTGTCCGATTTCTACTTTAATTTCTTCTGCAGATAAATATCTACCGCCATCACTTAATATTTCATTTATGTTATCAATTTCTTCTATAGGTACAACTTGGTTATTATATTCTACCATAGTTGGTAATTTATCTTCTGGTGTTGCTAATCCTACTATAAATGCTGTAAGAGTAAGTAATCCTATCATTATTCCTTGATATATTATTCTAAATGTTCTACCTTTTGTAAAAATTCCTTCATCTTTTTTTATAGGTTTACGATTCATTATATCTTTATTAGCTGGATCGAATGCTAATGCTAATGCTGGAAGTGAATCTGTTACAAGATTAATCCATAATATATGTGTTGGTAATAAAACTTGTATTAATGTTATATCTGATATTCCAAGTAATGTTCCTATTACAGGTGCTAATAAAGTTGCCAATAGTAATACTACAACTTCTCCTACATTACATGAAATTAAAAATTGTATTACTTTTAATATATTATCATATATACGTCTACCTTCTTCTACTGCTGATACTATTGTTGCAAAATTGTCATCAGTCAAAATTGTATCTGCGGCTTCTTTTGCTACTTCTGTTCCAACTTTTCCCATTGCACATCCGATATCTGATGTTTTTAATGCAGGACTATCATTTACTCCATCACCAGTCATTGCAACGACTTCGCCATTTGCCTGCCAAGCTTTTACTATTCTTACTTTATGCTCTGGAGATACTCTTGCGTATACAGAATACTTTCTGATATCTTTTATTAATTGTTCATCACTAATTTGGTCTAATTCTAGACCAGTTAATGCTTCATCTTCATTTTCTAATATTCCTATTTTTTTTGCAATTGCTATTGCTGTAATTTTATGATCTCCAGTAATCATTACTGTTTTTATTCCTGCTGTTTTACATTTTTCAACTGCTTTTTTAGCTTCTTCTCTAGGAGGATCTATCATACCTACCATTCCAATAAATGTTAAGTTACTTTCAATAGTTTCCATTTCTTCTTTTGATGGCATATGATCAATTTCTTTATATGCAAATGCTAAAATTCTTAATGCATCTTTTGCCATGTGTTCATTATTTTCTCTTATCCATTTTGAATAATCCTCTAAATTAGTTCTTATTTCACCCTTAAATAAGTAAGAATTACATATTTTTAATAGTTCATCTACTCCGCCTTTAGTGTAAACAATATATTTTCCATTATTTTCGTTTACTGTTGTCATTAATTTTCTATCTGAATCAAATGGAACTTCTTGTACTCTTTTATTTTCTCTATATATTGACTCTGGATAGTCTAGTTTTAATGCCATATCTACTAATGCTGTTTCTGTAGGGTCACCAGCAATTTCTCCATCTTCTAAAATTCGTGAATCATTACATAGCATACAGTTATAAACTAATTTTTTTAAGTCTTCCGTTGTTTCTACTCTTTCTAAATCTTCAGTAACATCATTACAAAAAATTTTTTCTACTGTCATCTTGTTTTGTGTTAATGTTCCTGTTTTATCTGAGCATATTACTGTACTGCTACCTAGTGTTTCAACAGCAGGTAATTTCTTTACTATTGCATTTTTCTTTACCATTTTTTGTACACCAATAGCTAAAACTATTGTTGATACTGCAACTAATCCTTCTGGAATAACTGCAACTGCAAGTGATACTGCTGTCATAAACATACTTATTACATCTTTACCTTGTAATAATCCTATGAAAAATATTACTGCACATATTGCTAAAGCTGCTATTCCTAATGTTTTTCCTAAATCGTTTAGTCTTTTTTGAAGTGGTGTTTCTTGTTTTTCTGTTTCATTTAGCATGTCTGCTATCTTTCCAACTTCTGTGTTCATTCCTGTTTCTACTACAACTGCTTTTCCTCTTCCATAGGTAATTAGACTAGATGAAAATAGCATGTTTTTTCTATCTCCTATACCTATTTCAGTTTCTTCAATTGCTTCTGTTTCTTTTTCAACTGGGACAGATTCTCCTGTTAAGGAACTTTCTTGTGATTTTAAATTAATAGCTTCTATTATTCTTAAATCTGCAGATACATAATCCCCTGTTTCTATTATTACAATATCTCCAGGTACTAATTCTCTTGCAGGTATTACTTGTTCTTTGCCATCTCTTACAACTTTTGCGGCATGTTCACTTAATTTTTGCAAAGCTTCAAGCGATTTTTCTGCTTTACTTTCTTGTGCCACACCAATTACTGCATTTAATATTACAACTATCATAATAATTATTGTGTCTGTAATACCTTCGCCTTTTACTACTCCAACAATTCCTGATACTATTGCAGCAATTATAAGTACTATTATTGAAAAGTCTTTAAATTGGTCTATAAATTTCTTTAATAAAGAATCTTTCTTTTTTTCTTTTAATTCATTTAGTCCATATTTTGATTTTAATTCATTAACCTTATTTTTGTTTAGACCATGAACTAAATCTGTTTGTAATTCTTTTTCAACATCTTTTATAGTTTTGTTAAACCACTTCTTTTCCATTTTCATCTTCCTTTCTAAATTTTAACAACTTTTTTTATAAAAACTATATATATTATAACCTTTTATATAAAAAATGAGACCTTTAAAGAAAAAATTTTTATTTTTTTCTTTAAAAGTCTCGTTTACTCGTATAAAGCTTGTTAACCAGATTTGAACCTTATGCATATATCTCTTTTGTATTTTTTGAGTTCTAAAATCGCGACTGTTGATTAACAATTTAAAACTACTCCCTTTTAAATAAGGTTATAACATATGGTGACCCGTACGAGAATCGAACTCATGATTCCACCTTGAGAGGGTGGCGTCTTAACCGCTTGACCAACGGGCCATAAAATTTACTTTATAAATATAACATATTTTACTAAGTTCGTCAATTGTTTTTTCTATTTTTTGAAATTGTTTAGTTACTACTTAGTGGTTTTATGGGGGATGTTACTACAAATACATAGGTTAATAGATTTTATATTTATATTAAAATATTTTTATATAAGTAACTCACTTCAAAATTTTGAATAAGCTAAACTTTCCTTATAACTTCTAATTTAATAAAATGAGCCTCTTTGGCCAAATCTATATTTATGTATTTTGAATAAATATCGAATGTAACTGAAATAAGTTTAGGAATTATTAAAGTGTTTTGCGGAAATAGTTCATTTTTAATGAAAGGGTGCCGTAAAACACTTTTAGAATTTCTTTACTTATGTAAGGAACCGAGAAATTTATGAAAAATATATAAATATAGATTTTCCATGAACATTCCTCATTTTATTAAACAAGAATTTATACAGTTAAGTTTAGATATACAAAATTCTTTCGTTTTTACTTATATAAAAATATTTTTTATTAATAGCTAAAACATATAATACTTGCCTTTATTATAACATCCCCTTAAAACCACTAAGTAGTAACATTGTTTACAATATAATTTAAAGAACCAGTTAGATATTCTGGTTCTTTTATACTATTGTTTCTTTTTCTTAAAATCTACAACAATTGCATTTTCATTATCAAATTCAAAAGATGCATCTGTTGTATCAGTTTGAACTGGATTTATTTCATCATTTTCATCAGTAAAATCTATATGTCTATAATCAAATTTTGTTTTTGCTGTTTTAGCATCATCTTCTCCTGTAACTCCTGCTGTAAATTTTGAAAAATTATATTTTTTTACAGGTTGTTCTTCTTTATATTTAGCTCCAATAAAATTAAATTTTCCTTCTCCTATATCAAATTTTCCAGAATCAGTTCTTAATTTTACTGCTGCATTTTTAAATGTTAAAGTTGCAAGTTTATTTGATGCAAAATAGTTCTCCCAACCATATTGTACATCTCCATATTTAGAATCATATTGCAGTTTTCCCATGTCCATACTGGTTTTATATTTCCAAGATCTTCTCATTGTAAATTCTTTTTCCCACCAAGAAAGTTCTTCAGGAACAGCACCTCCCATAAATATTTTGCTTCCGCAATTTGATAAAATAGTTTCTTTATATTTAGCTCTATTTGAGTCACCTTCTAGTTGAGCTAAATTTTGTGCTGTTATTGTTGTTGCAACTTTGTATTTTCTATATAGTGTAAAAATAGCTTCTGTATCTTTACAAATGAAATCAGGGAATTCATCTATATAGCAAAAATGTGGTACTCTTGTATTTTCGTTACCAGGTCTCCTTAGAACTGCATTTTGCATTGATAAAATGAAGAATAATCCAAATGCTCTATGACTTGTTCTTCCTAAATCTCCTCTACGTGTACATACTAATGTGATTTCTCCATTTTTTAATGCTTCATCAAAGTTCAAATTATAATTTCTGTTACATAAAATAGTTTTTACACCTGGTAGTCTTAATAAATTATCCAATTGTGTTGCTGCTAAATATATGTATTTTTCAGTATCTTGTCTTCCTATACTATTTTTATAGAAATTCTTTTTGAAATATGCAAGTTGAATAGCATATTTTTCTGCAAGTTCTTCATCTGCACTCATTACTTCACACATTTTTTGTACTAAATCAAAATTTGTAAGCATTTTTAGCATATCTTCTAGATTTGGAATGTCTCCTCCATTTAATCTTGGATACATTTCCTTTAAAATCATTGTAACATTTTCTATAGCTTGAATTATAAAATCTTCTCTATATGCTTCTTCAATTTCTGGGTGTGTATTTACATACATTCCTTTTAAAACTGATGATATTGTTATTGCTATTTTTGCAACATCATCATATACAAAAGGGTTTAATCCAATTGATTCTGGACTTGATGGATCAACTAAATTATATTTTAAATGATAGTTTTTGCAAACATTCATTATTCTTGATGTTGATTCAAAGTCTGGCGATATAGAAGTTAATCCCAAATCTCTGTATGAAAAATTATCTCCTATAGTACCTAATATCATTTTAGACATATAAGCTTTATATACTGCTTCTTTTCCTGATACAGGTGTTATCATATTTAAGTTAAAATTCTCATTTAAGTAGTCATTATCATATGGTCTATTTAGAGTAGCAATTCCTGTTTTTAATGCTGTATATCCCATTTCTTTTGCATTAGCTATGTAAAATGCTTTCTTTTCTATGTCTTTTGCCATCATAGGTTCTAGAATTAATGATGTTTTTCCTGTTCCTGAACCTCCACATACTAATAATGATTGATATCTACTTTTTTCTGTGAAAGTCATCTTTTTACCACTTTCAAAATCATTACACATATATATATCACAAGTAAATGGTCCATGTCCTGTTTTAGTGTCTGCTAAACTTATTCCTTTGAAATCCCAGATTGATCTAGTTTCGTCTTTACTGTCCATTACTCCTAGTCTAATAAATTTAAATACACTGTAAAATGTTGTTAATGGTAAGAAAATTGCTAATGATGTGAAAGCTGGTTTTATAAGTTCTGAAAAGTTAGTTACTAATTCAGTATAACCTGGAAGTGAAATTAAAAACATCCACCCCGCCATATTTATCCATTGTGTAAACATAGATATTGCAACTATATATAATGTTACAACATATGTAAAAAATAGTGTTACTTTCATGCTTTTTGATGATGCAAACTCTGATGATGGTGAAAATAAATATGCAAAAACTGGGCATGCCATTGCCAATGTGTATTTTAATGGTCCCCAATATGATACTGACACACCAGTAAATATCATTAATAACATTTCTACAATTCTATCAACTACTATATAAATTGAAATTAATGTTAGTATATATGTAGCAAATGTATTTCTACTTGCATTTAATTTTTTTAAAAATTTATCTATTATTTTCATGATTTCTTCCTTTCGTTTTCAAAATCATACACATATATTATCCTACAAAATCATTAAAATTACAAGCTTTTTTAGTAATTTTTAGTGTTTTTGTAGAATTTTATAATATTGCTTGCAAAATTATTCCAGATAGTACACCTGTTAAATACAAAATTCCTACAATATATAGGTTTTCTTTTATATTTTTATTTGTTTTAAATAGTACTAATAATCCTACTCCTGCATTTACAGAAACTCCTGATATTAATATTGGAATTGATATTACATTTTCTACAAATAGTTCTGTTAATATTACTGAAGAAGCGCAATTTGGTATTAATCCTATTAGTCCTGCAATAATTGGGCCTAGTACTAAATTTTCACTTATAAAATTTGCTATATTTTCCTCTCCAATAAATGTAATTATTCCATTTATAAATAGTGTTATAATAAAAATATATATAACTATATTTATTGTGTGTTTTATTGTTGATATTACAATTCCATCTTCGCAATGACAATGTTCATGCTCACATAGTTCTTCTATTTTAGGTTCTAATGTTTTGTCTTTTTTTATTATTCTAATTACCGTATCTATTAAAAAACCAAAGATTATTCCTATTATAAATTTTAATCCTAATATTGTTAAAATCGTTGTTATTGGTATAGATTCTGTTAGTAAAATAGGCAACATTTCATCTGATGTTGTTAAATATACTGAAATCAATGTCCCTAATGTTATAACTCTTGCAGAGTATAAGTTTGTTGCTGATACAGAAAATCCACATTGTGGAAATATTCCTACAATTCCTCCTAATATTGGTCCAAATTTTCCTGACTTTTGTATAGTTTTCTTTACCTTATTACTTGTTTTGTGTTCTAGATATTCCATTATTAAATATGTTATAAATAAAAATGGTAATAATTTTAATGTGTCTAATAATGTTTCTTTTAGTATTTCAAATAATACTTGCATTTTAATTATTCCTTTCAGATAATATTTTAAAATTTTCCTAGTTTTATATCATTTATAAATTTATCTCTAATTTCAAATGGAAGTAATGTTATTTTTTCAATATCTTGTTTTAGTACTATTTCTGGTCTATATATTCCTCTGTGTGCATATTCAGGATTTCCTGAATATTCTGGACCATTTCCAGTGCCAAATTCTCCATCTATATATTTACATAAGAAAAAGTACTCTTTTTTATTTTGTTCGCCATTATCCAGTTCATAAATTTTTTCTATTACTTCTACATTTATTCCAAATTCTTCTTTTATTTCTCTAATTGTTCCTTCTTCTAATGTTTCATTTTCTTCTTTTCCACCACCAGGAAATGTATAGTAATCGCCAATAGGATGATTTTGAACTCCTATTCTATGCATAAAAGCAAATCCATCTTTCATTGGAATAATTCCTGCTACTCGGATTCTCTTTTCTTTTTGAATCATATTTTCACCTTTCCTTTACTTTTATTCATACCATTCAAATGTCCAGTTAAGAACTTTTACAAGGTCACCCTCTTGAATTCCTTGCTTCTTTAATTCATCTTCAATTCCCATAGATTTTAAATTCTTTTGGAAATAGTACATAGATTCATTATCATCAATATTTATTCTTCCCATAAGTCTGTTTATTGCTTTTCCTTCAATAACAAACACATTACCTTCTTTTCTAATTGAGAATTCATCTTTATCTTCTTCCAAAGTATATATAACCCTTTCATCATTCTCTACTAATTCTTCTTTTGGTAATGTTTTTAATACTTCTGTAACTCTATTCAAAAGAGCTGTAACACCTTCTCCTGTTGCTCCTGAAATTTTAAACATTTCTATTTTTTGTTCTTGTGCAAGTTTTTCTAAAGCTCTTAATCCTTCATCATTTTGCATTATATCTATTTTATTGGCAACAATAATTTGCTTTCTTTTACTTAATTTTTCACTATATTTTTTTAATTCTTCGTTTATAGTATAAAAATCTTCTACTGGATTTCTTCCTTCAATTCCTGATACATCTATCACATGTAATAATAATCGAGTTCTTTCCACATGTCGTAAGAATTGAATTCCTAATCCGACTCCTTCACTTGCCCCTTCTATTATTCCTGGAATATCTGCTATTACAAAGCTTTCTCCACTTTTGGTTTTTACAACTCCTAAATTTGGTTCAATTGTAGTAAAATGATAATTTGCAATTTTAGGTTTAGCTTCTGTAACTGAAGCAAGGAATGTAGACTTTCCTACATTAGGAAATCCTAGTAATCCTACATCTGCTAATAATTTTAATTCTAGTATAACTTCTTTTTCTTCTCCTTCTTCTCCTGCTTGTGCAAACCTTGGAACTTGTCTTGTTGATGTTGCAAAATGAGAGTTTCCTTTTCCACCTTTCCCTCCTTTCAGTATAAGTTCTATTTGTCCTTCTTGTGATAAGTCTGCAACAACTTTTCCAGTTTGGGAGTCTTTTATGATTGTTCCTATTGGTACATCAATATATAAGTCTTCTCCAGCTTTACCATATTTATTGCTACCACTACCATTTTCTCCATTTTGTGCTTTAAATTTTTTGGTGAATCTGAAGTCTATTAATGTATTTGAATTTGGATTTACTCTAAAGTAAATATTTCCTCCTCTTCCTCCATCTCCTCCATCCGGACCACCAGCGGCAACATATTTTTCTCTTCTGAAAGTGACAGCTCCGTCTCCTCCATTTCCTGATTTTATTGTTATTTTGGCGTAATCTGTAAACATATTTATATCCTTTCTATCTATTCAAAATAGTCTAGCATCATTGCTTTCTTAACTTTCTTCATTGTTTCTTTTGCTGTTTGTCTAGCTTTTTCTGTTCCTTCCTTTAATATTTCATCTATTAGTTCTGGTCTTTCTTCATAATATTTTCTTTTTTCTCTCATTGGTTGTAAAATGTTATTAATGTTTTGGGCTAATTGTTTTTTACATGCAACACAGCCTCTTTGTCCTAATCTGCATTCTTCACATATTTTTTTACATTCTTCTTCTGTACTAAATAATTTATGATAATATGAAACCATACATACATCTGGATTACCTGGGTCATCTTTCTTTATTCTATTAGGATCTGTTACTGCACTCATTACTTTTTTATTTACTTCTTCAGCTGAGTCTGATAAGTATATTGCATTTCCTAATGATTTTCCCATTTTTTCATTGCCATCTAGTCCTTTTATTCTTTTTTCATTTGACAATACTGCTTGAGGTTCTTGTAAAACCTCTCCATATATACTATTAAATTTTCTAACTATTTCTCTGCATTGTTCTATTAATGGTAATTGGTCTTCACCTACTGGTATTAATGTTCCATCCATCACTGTTATATCAGCAGCTTGGCTTACTGGATATCCTAAGAATCCATATGTTACACTTTCTCCAAATAATTCTCTTTTTTGAGCAATTTCAGTTTTTACTGTTGGATTTCTTTCCAATCTAGCAATAGTTACTAAATTAGAATAAAATACAGTTAGTTCTGCAGTTTCTGGTATCATTGATTGTATATATATTGTTGTTTTTTTAGGGTCTATTCCACAAGCTAAATAATCCATTACAACTTCTCTTACATTTTTTCTTACTTTTTCTGGGTTATTGAAATTATCTGTCAATGCCTGTACATCTGCAACAAGTATATATTGTTCATAATCTCCACTTTCTTGAAGTTTTACTCTATTTTTTAATGAGCCAAAATAATGACCAATATGTAATTTTCCTGTTGGTCTATCTCCTGTTACTATTCTTTTTTTTACCATCCTTATTTTTCCTTTCTATATAAAACTTATATTTCTCCTATTATAACATATCTATTATACTATATTTTTCTTTAAAAATAAAGTTTTTTCATAAATTTTTATATAATAGGAAAAAAATATATTTCATATAAAAAAACTGTAAACTTATAAATTTACAGTTTTTATTGTATATTTTATCCAAAAATTCCTTTTTTCTTGATTGGTGGTTGCTCATTCATTGTTTTTGCTAGTTTTTCCATCAATTCTCTTTGTTCTTTATTTAATCTTTTTGGAGTTTGCACGATTACAGTAAATACAAAATTACCTCTTGCTGTAGAATTTAAAGATACAAATCCTTTTTCTCTAATTGTAAATTTTGTACCAGTTTGGGTTCCATCTGGAATTGTGTATTTTTCTATACTTCCGTCAACCATTGGTATTTTTAGTTCTGCCCCTAAAGTTGCTTGTGTTATTGTTATAGGGATTTCACATGTTACTGTATTTCCTTGTCTTGTAAATATATTACTTCTGCGAACACTAACAGTTATGTATAAATCTCCTTTAGGTCCTCCTTTTTCTCCTGGTTCTCCTTCTCCTCTTAATACTACTGTTTGATTGTTATCTATACCTGCTGGAATTTTAACTCTAATTTTAGCTTGTTTTCTTACAGTTCCTTTTCCTCTACAATTTTCACAAGGTTCTTTTATTATTTCACCAGTTCCATGACATGCTGTACATGTTCTTGTTGTTTGCATTTGTCCTAGTATAGTGTTTTGAACTTGTTTAACTGTTCCTGTTCCATTACATGTAGGACATTTTGTAACTGATGTTCCTGGTCTTGCCCCACTTCCATGACAAACAGAACAAGTATCTGGTCTTGTAATAGATATTTCTTTTTCTACTCCTAAAAATGCTTCTTCGAATGTGATGTCTAAATTCAAATTTAAGTCTGCACCTTTTCGAGGTCCTTTTGTACGATTTCTAGTTCCTCCTGTACGAGCACTTCCTCCAAAAAATGATGAAAATATATCTCCTAAATCTCCAAAATCTGAAAAGCCATCAAATCCAGATGATGAGTATGAATAGTATCCATTTCCAAAAGGTCCTCCAGCTCCTCCTCCGAATCCGCCAAACCCTTGTGGGTCTGCTGTTCCAAATTGGTCATACATTCTTCTTTTTTGGCTATCTGATAATACTTCATAAGCTTCATTTACTTCTTTAAATTTTGCTTCCGCTTCTGCTTTATTATCTGGATTTGCGTCTGGGTGATATTTTTTTGCTAACTTTCTATATGCTTTTTTTAGTTCATCATCAGTCGCAGTTTTTGGAACTCCTAATATCTCATAATAATCTTTTTTGGATGCCATTTATTTCACCTCTTTTTATATATAGCATTAACTTACAGGCAGGTTATTTTTCCTGCCTGTTTTTTATTCATTATTTATTGTCATCTTCAACTTTGTAATCTGCATCATATACAGTTCCATCATTTCCAGCATTGTTTTCATCTGATGCATCTGCTGTTGCATTTGGATTAGCTTCTGCTCCTGGGTTAGCATTTTTATATAATTGTTCAGACATTTCATAAAATACTTTTGTTAATTTTTCAGTAGCTTCTTTAATTGTTTCTGTATTATTTGATTCTAGAGCTTTTCTTGTATTTTCAATTTCTGCTTCAATTTTAGCTTTTTCTTCACCGCTAATTTTGTCTCCTAGTTCTCCTAATGTTTTTTCACTATTATAAATTAAGCTTTCAGCATTATTTTTAACTTCGATTTCTTCTTTCTTTTTCTTATCTTCTTCTGCATGAGCTTCAGCATCTTTAACAGCTTTTTCTATATCTTCTTCTGTTAAATTCGTAGATGCTGTTATTGATACATTTTGTTCATTTCCTGTAGCCATATCTTTTGCAGATACATGTACTATACCGTTTGCATCTATATCAAATGTTACTTCTATTTGTGGTACTCCTCTTGGTGCTGCTGGAATTCCTGTTAATTGGAATCTTCCTAGAGTTTTATTGTATGCTGCCATTTCTCTTTCACCTTGTAATACATGTACTTCTACACTTGTTTGACCATCTGCTGCTGTTGAGAATACTTGTGATTTCTTTGTTGGTATTGTTGTATTTCTTTCAATTAATTTTGTAAATACTCCTCCATATGTTTCAATACCTAATGATAATGGTGTTACATCTAGTAAAACTAAGTCTTTAACATCTCCAGATAGAACACCACCTTGAATTGCTGCACCAATAGCAACACATTCATCTGGATTTATTCCTTTATCTGGTTCTTTTCCTGTTATTCTTTTTACAACTTCTTGAACAGCTGGAACTCTTGTAGAACCACCAACTAATAATACTTTGTGAATATCATTTGCTGTTAATCCTGCATCTTTTAATGCTTGGTTAACAGGTCCTGCTGTTGCTTCTACTAAATCATGTATTAATTCTTCAAATTTTGACCTTGTTAATGTTACATCCAAATGTTTTGGTCCTGTTGCATCTGCTGTAATGAATGGTAAGTTTATTTGTGTTTGTTGAACTCCTGATAATTCTATTTTAGCTTTTTCAGCTGCTTCTTTTAATCTTTGCATTGCCATTTTATCAGAAGATAAATCTATTCCATTTGATTTCTTGAATTCAGATACCAAATAATCTATAATTTTTTGGTCAAAATCATCTCCACCTAAATGTGTATTACCATTTGTTGCTAATACCTCAAATACTCCATCTCCAATATCTAGTATTGAAACATCAAATGTTCCTCCTCCTAAGTCATATATCATTATTTTTTGATCTTGTTCTTTATCCATTCCATATGCAAGTGATGCAGCAGTTGGTTCATTTATAATTCTTAATACTTCAAGTCCTGCTATTTTTCCAGCATCTTTTGTTGCTTGTCTTTGACTGTCACTAAAATATGCTGGTACTGTTATAACTGCTTGAGTTACTTTTTGTCCTAAATAATTTTCTGCATCAGTTTTTAATTTTTGTAATATCATTGCTGATATTTCTTGTGGAGAGAATTTGTCTCCTTCTATATTAACTTTTTCGTTTGTCCCCATTTTCCTTTTTATTGATATTACAGTATTTTCTGGATTTGTTACAGCTTGACGTTTTGCTATTTGCCCTACTAATCTTTCTCCATTTTTTGAAAACGCAACTACAGATGGTGTTGTTCTATTTCCTTCTGCATTTGGTATTACTACTGGTTCTCCTCCTTCCATTACTGCTACACATGAGTTTGTTGTTCCTAAGTCAATTCCTATTATTTTTCCCATTTTAATTTACTTCCTTTCTTTTGAGGTTAGCCCCCTATTTTATATATTTTAAATTTAATAACTTTGTTATAACTAATTTGCTACAACTACCATTGAATGTCTTATAACTCTGCTTCCAATTTTGTAGCCCTTTCTATATTCTTGAACAATTTCTTGAGCATTTTTTTCTGGATCTTGTATACTGCTTACAGCTTCATGTAAACTTGGGTCAAAAGTTTCTCCTACTGCTAAAATTTCTTCAACTCCTTTAGATTTTAAAATGTCTTTAAATTGTTTTAATATAAGTTCTATTCCTTTTTTATATTCTTCATCTTGTGTTTCTATTTTTAGTGCATTTTCTAAATTGTCTACTATTGGCAAAAAAGTTTCTACTATATCAGATAGTATTGAATTATATAGTGTTTCGCGTTCTTTTCCACTTCTTTTTTTATAATTTTCAAATTCAGCAAGAACTCTTTTATATCTATCATTTAATTCATCTAATTCTTGTTGTTTTGGATCTATTATACAATCTGTATTTTCTTTTACTTCTTGTTGTTCTTTTTGTTCTTGCTTTTCTTCTTTTATCTTTTCTTCTTCCATATTCAACCTTCTTTCTATTCTTCTTTATCATTTAACTTTTTACTAATATATTTCATTACAGATATAACTTTTGCATAATCCATTCTTTTAGGTCCAATTATTCCAATTGTTCCCAAATCTTTATTTCCTATTCTATGTTTAAATGTTACTATGCTAAAGTCTTTTAATTCTTCTTGTTCGTTTTCTTCACCTATATATACATTTATATCTTTTGTAAAGCCTGTGTTTAACATATCTGCCATTAAATCTTTTTCATCTAATATATTTACAAAATTTTTAGCAACTTCTAAACTATTAAATTCAGGTAGTTCAAATAATCTATTTGTTCCTTCTAGATGTACACTTTCTTCTTCTATTACTTTTTTCATTTGTTCTATAATAGGTTTTATTAAATTTACACTATATCTCATTTCTTCAACTAAATATTTTTCAAGAGGTTTATCAATTTTGGTTATTGGTTCCCCTTTTAATTTATTATTAAACATATAATTTAGTGTTTGTACTTGATTTTCTGTTATGTCTTCATCAAATTTTATTATTGTTTCTTTAACCAAACCTGTGTCTGATAATATAACAGCCATCAACATTCTAGGACTTAATAATACAAATTTAATATTTTCTATTCTCTGTACATCTGAACTTGGTCCTATTGAAACTGTTGTGTAATGTGTAATCTCTGAGATTGTACTTGAAGTTATTTTTGTAATTTCTTCTATTTCATTTACTTTTGTTTCAAGTTTTTCACTTATATATTTTATTTCTTCTAAAGTTATTTTGTCATCTTGTAATAGTTCATCAACATAATATCTATATCCTTTTGCTGATGGAACTCTTCCTGCTGATGTATGAGGTTTTTCTATATACCCCATTTTTTCAAGCTCTGCCATCTCATTTCTAATTGTTGCACTACTATATTCTAGTCCATCAAGGTTCATTATAGCATTTGAACTTACTGGTTCAGCTGTTTGTATATATATTTCTATTATTGCTTGTAAAACTCTTTTTTTTCTTTCTTCTAGCAATCTCTTTCCTCCTTTTTTATTTTTCTTAGAAATTGCATTTGTATTTAGCACTCGTTTTATTAGTTTGCTAATTTCTTGTATAATATACATCATTTTTTAGCAGTTGTCAAGTCTTTTTGCTAATTTTTTTATTTTTTAATTTTGTGAATTTTCTATTTCCTTGTTTCTATTGAATTTTCTTGTTTTTTGTAGTATAATCTTTTTATTATATAAAAAAAGGCTGTGATAAAATGAAAATATTAAGTATAGATACTGCTAGTGATTTATGCACTGTTGCAATACTTGATAATGAAAATTGTATGATAGAACTTATAGTTAATGATGCTAGAAATCATTCAGAAAAGATAATGCCAATTATTGAACAAGCTTTATCAGAAACTAACTTGACTTTGAGAGATATAAACTTAATCGTTTGTGACAAAGGTCCAGGCTCTTTTACAGGAATTCGTATTGGTGTTGGTACAGTTTTAGCATTTCAAGATAGTTTAAATATTCCTTGTGTAGGAATTTCTTCTCTTGAAGCTCTTGCTTATAATAATTCTCAAGAAGGAATTATATGTTCTTTGATAGACGCCAAAAATAATAATGTTTATTTAGGATTATTTGAATTAAAAAATAACATATATACTCAAATAGGAGATTTATATTTTAAAACTATTGATGAAGTAATTGATTTATTAAAAAATCACACTTCTTCTATTAGTTTTGTTGGTGATGGTGCAATAAAAAATAAAGAAAAACTAAAAAATAATTTTGAAAATTGCATATTTTTGGAGAAAAATGAATTAAGTAGCTATTCACTTGGATTAGCTGGTCTTAATGCTTATAAAAATGGATTAGTTTCTTCACTTATGCCTTTATACTTAAGAAAATCTCAAGCAGAAAGATCTCTTGAAGAAAAATCTAAAAAGGAGTGATTCTATTGGAAATTTTTACTATGACATTAGAAGATTTAGAACAAATGAAAAATACTCTATATTCTGATTTTGATAATTTTTGGAGTTATAATGTTTTAAAACAAGAGCTTGAAAACCCAAACACTACTTATATAATTGCTAAAGAGAATAATGAGGTATTAGGATTTGCTGGAATTTCTGTTTGTCTTGATGAAGCTACTCTTAATAATATCGTTGTGAAAAAATCTCATAGAAATAGAGGAATTGGTGGAGAATTACTTGAATCATTAATTGAATTATGTTCAGAACTTCATATGAAAAGTTTTACTCTAGAAGTTAATGTTGAAAATGAAGTTGCTATTCATTTATATGAGAAGTTTGGATTTAAAAATTTAGGAATTAGGAAAAAATATTATAATAATTCTCATGATGCATTTATTATGACTAAATATGATTTATAATAAAAAGGTGAAAATTTTTTTCACCTTTTTATTATATAAATTTCTCTACTTTAATTATAAACCTTCCACTTTTCGTCTGTCCGATATTTTCTTTAATAAAAAATCTTCCTTTTCCCCTAATTGTAATCATATCACCTGTTTTAATTTGCTTGGTCTTTTTAGTCTCACACTCGAAATTAACAAAAACTCTTTCTAAATTTATAATATCTAGAGCTTTATTTCTAGAACATTTAGCTAATTCTGATATAACATTGTCTAGTCTTAAGGAAGAAACAATTATTTCAATTTCTTCTTTTTTTATTTGTACTGGTCTTAAATCCTCAATATTTTGTATTGTTATTTTAGATTTTGAAAATCTAGTTAAGCTTCCTAAATTATCTACTAAGAATTTTGCAATATTTTTGTCTATTATTATATCAGCACCGTTTCTATCTACTACTATATCTCCTACTTTTTTACGCTCTATTCCTAATTTCATAACTGCTCCAAGATAATCTCTATGTGTATATTTTCCTTTCAAATCTTCTGGCAATTCTATTCTAATTATTTGAACTATGCTAGATAAATTTTTTTCTATAACTATAGAATTAAACTTTTCTGGATAAAATACAAATATCTTTCTTTCCGCTTGTTCAAATCCTCCATAACTAATATAATTATTTATCTTAATTTTTCTAATGAATTTTTCAACTAATTCAGTCTGTGCTAAATCCAAAAAATCTGTATACTCTACTTTATTCTTTTTCTCTGTATTTTCTATTTTATCTAAAATTTGTGCTAGTAATATTTTGTCATTTTTTTCTTTGTAGTCATTTAAAATTTCTCTGTTCATATAATCTCCTATCCGATCAAAATTAATAAAGCAAGTGTTGTAAGTGGAACAGTTATATTATCCCATCCTTTTCCTGATATCGCTTCTAATGCTGTTATTGCAAATCCAATTAATACAGTTATTGTTGGCCAATGTGTAGTATTCCAAAATACTCCTGTATGAACAAAAGCTAAGTATCCTCCTACAATAAGTGTTGTTATAACAAACATTGTCATAGAACCTGCTATAGATTTCTTGGTAGTACTAAATTTATATTTTTTGCTTTTTATACTTTTTCCTATTAGTGCTGCAAGTCCATCACCATAAGCCATTACTAATGTTGGAACTAGTCCTAATTCTGGTTTTTTGAAAATTCCAAAAGATACTATTGCTAAAATTAATAGTGCTATTGCATAGTATACTGTTCCAAATCCATCTTGTTCGTTTCTTTCCATAACTTTGATTAAATTATTTTTATATGATAAATAATTTATTATAACAAATGTTGCAGGTACAAATATTGCAAACCATACATTAGAAAAGAAATACATTGCAATTATCCACCAGTTTCCTAACATTATATGTATAAATTTTCTGCTGACTTCTTTTCCTCTTTTTTCAAATATTTTTCCTCCAATTATTACTAATGCTATATATAAATATGATACAATTATTCCTAGAAAATTCATCTTACTTCTCCTTCGTCTTTTATTTTCTCTTTAATTAATCCGTTTTTTATACAATATGGAACAATTTCATTTTTTAAAGTATTTGATAATATTTTTTTGTCATCATTTTCTCCAAACCACATAAAAGCTTCTATTTCTTCTGAAATTGTTAGTTCACCTTCTAATTCACCATTATATTTAAAAATATTCATGTGAATTTTTTTACTAGGATCACTTGTTGCTATTTCTTCAAAATCCATTACAAATTCTAAAAGTTTTTCATCAAAAATTGCTTTTTCTCCTAATTCTTCGTGGCATTCTCTTATGGCCGCTTCTCTTATAGTTTCACCGTTTTCAACTTTTCCACCAATCATTTGAAAAGTATTTTTTGAACGAGGTTTGTCTATGAGTAATTTACCATTTTTGAAAAACATTGTTCCTACAACTTCCATTAATTTGCTCATCATTTTCTCCTATCCTAAATAATTTTTTAATTCTATCAGTGCTTTTGCTGCTACTATATAGTCTTTTACAAAGTTAAATAAATAATTAGAAATCTTTGATGCTGGTCTATCCATATATAAGTCTTTTACTATGCAAATTCCTAGCCCCTTATCAAACAATTGATTAAGTCTCTTACTAATTTGAATAATATTTTCTTTTTTTATTTTTTTATAAGTATTTTCTGCCTTTTTGTGTTTTAAGTTCAATTCTGTTATAAATTCTTGAGCAGTATATTCTCTATATTTATACATTTTGTACATTTCAGCAGCATATTCTAATCCATATATTGTTTGTAAGCTAAAATTTTCTAGTAATTTAGCAAATTCTTCAGGTTTAAAATAATAAATATGTCCTTGTAATTTGTTAAAGCTTTTCATTGTATCTAAATAACCTAATTTTATGTTATTTATTATTCTTTCGTGATTAAATTCAAATGTTCCTCCTAAATCTTCAGATGGAGAAATTACTTTTATATATACATTTTTGTTTATTGATTTTTGGCATATTCCAACTCCTGCAACATCTGCTAATATTATGTTTTTATAACCTTTTTCTATTAACATATTTGATGGAGCTTTATCATAAAATCCCCCATCAAAATAAGCTTCTCCATTAATATTTTGAGGTTTAAATATAGGAAAACATGCACTTGCTAATAGATAGTCTATCATTTGTTCTTTAGGGATTTCATTTTTAAATTTTTGTAATGGTGACTTATTTTTAACAGCATATGTCACTAGTCCAAAATCAATATCTGAGTTATAGAGTTTATCCATATCTATATATTGTTTTATCATTTTTCTAAGTGGTGTATTATCAATTCCTTTTTGTTTTGTAAAATCTGCTGCTAAATTAAATATATTAGATAAGTCAAATATATTTTTATTTGATTTAATCCCTTTTATTTTCATTACATTATTAATTTTTATATTTTCATACATCTTTATTGTAGTATCTAAATCGTCTTGTAAGAATAGAGCTCCATTTAATGCTCCTATTGAAGTTCCAACTATTGCTTTAATATTTATTTTTAGTTCTTGTAATGCTTTCCATACTCCTACTTGAAAAGCTCCTTTGGTTCCTCCTCCAGCAAGAACTAATCCATATTCTTTTTTATCCATAACATCACTCTCTTTGTTGCATTATATAACTTTTAAATATTTTTTTCAACCTTTATAAACAAAATAGTTCTGTTTCATAAATACACATATTGTAATATTTGACATATTATTATATGGGTGATATAAATGAATACCAAATCTTATAAGAGAAATCTTGCTGTTGCTTATGCAAAGAAATGGGCATTGTCTAGAAATCCTAAATACTATAATTTTGATCCAGTTGGCGGAGATTGCACTAATTTTATTTCACAGTGTTTATATGCTGGTAGTCAAAAAATGAATTATAACTTAGAAAATGGTTGGTTTTATAACAATGGTTATGATAAATCTCCTTCTTGGAGTGGAGTAGAATTTTTGTATAAATTCTTAATTAAAAATAAAAGTTATGGACCTCGTGGGAAAGAAATTTCTAAAGAAGATCTAGAAATTGGTGATATTGCTCAACTTTCTTTTGACGAAAAAACTTTTAAACATAGTTTATTTATAATTGATATTAATGGTAATACTTTAAATGATATTTCAATTGCAACACATACTTATGATGCATTAGGGAAAAAAATTAGTGAATATAATTTTTCAAAAATTAGATTTGTGCATATTGTAAATGTTGGAGTTTAAAATACCCCACAAACTCTTTTTGAGTCGTGGGGTATTTTGTCCAATTTAAAACGAAATAAGCTGGAAATAATAATCTCCTATGCTACAAAGCAAGAGATATGCCTCCTTAAGGTTCTCATTCATGTATTGAACTTCATGCAGTTTCATAGTTACATCTTTTTGCAACATAAGTCCTGATTCCGTGATCAGGTCTGTCGTAATAAAGTCTCCTTCATGAAGTTCTGCAATCGGAGATATGTCATTCCAATTGCCATGATATACTGGAAGAATATCCATAAGCTCATGAAACTCCCAGTAAGATGCCTCGCCTTTCGGCCCTTTGATTACGCCATCTTTAAGCAAATATATGCCTGGCCTTATGCCAAACCTTTGCTCACTCTCTATGCATAAAGAATGCCGTTTTCCTTTTACTTCGATTGCTTTGGGGATTCTGACAAACATCATATCTTTTTCCTCCTCTTGAATTTGGACAAATACATAAGACTAAATTGCCTTATAAAATATATTATATCATTAATTTCCATTATTTGCAATTTCTATTTTACATATTCATTTAAAGGTTTAACTCTATAGTTAAGTTCTCCAAATTCACATGTTGGAACATATCCTGGTTTTGAATTCATAACATCAGGTATTCTATTTACAATAGATGCACAAGTAAGTTCTACTGTTGCTGGTCTTGCAACAACTATAGTTGTGTCAGGTTCTCCATATACTGTCCATTCATTTTTGTCATAATCTTCTTTAGAGTAAACTTTTCCTATACATTCGCTTTCAATTACTATTCCTTCTTCTGTTTCTGTTGTAACAACAGCACTCATTCCTGTTGCATCTCCTGCTTTAACTGTCATATTTAAAGTTGAAGAAAATAAGTCTTCTTTATATGTTTGTGGTACACATTTTTGAGTTTGAGATTTAACTGTTAATCCCAATTTTTCACATAACCAACCATTTACATTCCACATGTATGATGGTAAATATTCACCTTTATTTATAACTTCCTGTCTTTCTTCGTCACTTATTCTATCAACAGATGCAACTTCTTTATCAAACTCATCTAATGTTAAACCTGCACCATGAGCTTTTGCTAAAGCAATTCCATATTCTTCTACATTATAACTTGAACTTCCTTTTATTTTTGTTATTTTTTGTGTTGATCCTGCTATTGAAGAAATTAATTGTCCCCAATAAATATCTTGATATCCGCTTCCTGTAATTGTACAATTATTTTGTTTTGCTAATTTATCTATTTTTTCAGTTACTTTTGGATTCGAGTTTGCTGGATAAAATGCTTCTTCACATGTTGTAATTGCATTTATTCCAAGTTCAGCACATAGTAGCAATGCTTCTTCTACATCACTAATTAAACTCATAGTTGTAACTATTGCAATATCTGGTTTTACTTGTTGTAGCATTTCTTTTGCATTTTCTGCACTTGTAACTAGAACTCCCTTATTTTCAGTTCCTAGTATTTCTCCAATGTCCTTTCCTATTACAGCTGGATTAACATCAATAGCCCCAACTATTTCTCCTCCTTTTTCATACACATATCTCATTGTGTATAAACTCATTTTGCCTACTCCATATTGAACTACTTTTACTTTTCTTTCCATAAAAAGACCTCCATTTCTGCCAATTGGCGTTAGCAAATTTTTCTTTTGCTAATCATATTTTATCATATTGTTTCCAGTTTTCAATATTTTATTTGAAATTTTATCTTTATATTTTATTTTATAAATTCTTCCCATACTATATTGGCAAAATCTAATCCCTTATTAGAAAGTTTTATATTATTATCATCAACAATAATCAATTTTTCTTCAGTTAATTTTTTTAGTTCATTTCTAAATGTATAAATTGGGTTTTCTCCAAATTTTTCTTTAAATTTACTTATAGATATACCATTAATTTGTCTTAAACCTAAAATCATATGTTCTCTTTTTGTGTCATCTTCTTTTTGAATTTCATGTATTATTCTATTTCTTTCAAAGTGACCATTTTTCACATTCTTTATATATTCCGATAAATCTTCAGTATTAGAATACCTTGTTATATCTCTATACGAATGTGCTGCTATTCCAATTCCTATATATTCTTTTTGATTCCAGCAATTCATATTATGTCTAGATTCGTATCCAGGCTTTGCAAAATTTGATATTTCATAATGCCTATATCCATTTAATTCTAAAGTATTTTTTACATACCAATACATATTTCTTTCTAAATCTTCTTCTGGCAATATTAGTTCTCCTGTTTTAATTTTATTTGCTATAGGAGTTCCCTCTTCTACTATAAGTGAATATACTGATATATGTTCTGGATTTAATTCTATAATTTTTTCTAAGCTTTCTCTTAAATCCTTTATTCTCTGATTTGGTAGTCCTAACATTAAATCTATATTTATATTGTTAAACCCGAATTTTCTTGCCATTTCATATGTTTCTAAAAATTGTTCAAAATCATGTATTCTTCCTATTTGCTTTAACAATTCATTTTGTGTTACTTGTAATCCTATACTTAATCTGTTTATTCCTACTTCTTTATAATCATCTAATTTATTTTTAGTAATAGTCCCTGGATTTACTTCTATTGTAATTTCAGCATTACTGTCTACATTTTTCTTTTTTATTTCTGCTATTATTTCCTTTATGTATTTACTGTCTATATATGATGGTGTTCCACCTCCAATATAGATTGTTGTTATTTTACTTTTTATTTTTTGCTGTTCTATTTCTTTTATTATAGCATTTATATATTCTTCTATTTTTTTATCTTTATTACTAAATGATATAAAATCACAATAATCACATTTTTTCTTACAAAATGGAATATGTATATATATTCCTATTTCTTTATTCTCCATTGGCTATCTCCATTATCTTTTTTAATCTATAATTTACCCCTGATTTTCCAACAGGTGTTTTTAACATCTTTCCTAATTCAGCTAAACTTGCATTTGGATTTTTTAGTCTTAGTTCTCCTATTTCTTTTAGATGTTCATCCATTTTTTCAAATTTACCATTTCTTTTTAATTTTCTAATAGCTTCTACTTGTTCTATTGAAGCATTTATTGTTTTGTTTAAGTTTGCTGATTCACAATTAACAATTCTATTTATTTTATTGTTCATTTCCCTTTGAACTCTTATTTCTTCAAATTTTAGTACTGATTTATTAGCTCCAAGTAAAGCTAAAAATTTAGAAATTTCTTCTCCATCTTTTATGTATATTGCATATTGATTATTTTTTTCTATTATATTGCTTTTTATCTCAAAAGACTTTAAATAATCTACTATTTTTTCTGCATCTTGTTTTTGAGTAATTCCTATTTCTAAATGATATTTTTTTTGTGGATTATTTATTGAACCTGCTCCTAAATATGTTCCCCTTATCATCCATTTTATTTGATTTGCATTTAACTTTTCCTCAGCATTAAATACATTTATTTCTTTTGTATTTACTGTTATAGTAAATAATTTTCCTTGTATTGCAATATTATAATTATTTATTTCCATATTACTTAATAATTTTGAAAATCTATTTATATTGTATTGGCTCTCTGTACTAAATTTTATTTTGTTTCTTTCTTTGGTTATATTGCTACTTATAAAATATCCAAATAATTCATATTTAACAGCTTCTTTATTAGAAAGATTTTCTGTTTTACTTAATTCTTCTTTTAATTCTGTAGAAAACGACATATTTCCTCCTTTATGATTATTTTGTCTTTTTTAACATACCTGAGTAATTATAACTCTATCATTTCCTCCTAAATCTTTTTTACAATAAGCATTAGAATATTGCTCTTTTTCACTAATTATGTCCATGACTTCATCTTTTTGGTCATATCCAATCTCAAAACATAAATAGCTTCCATATTTAAGATAATCTATTGCTTGAGTAGTAATTTTTCTATAAAAGTCTAGTCCATCTATTCCTCCGTTTAAAGCTATTTCTGGTTCTTTTTGAACCTCTTTGCTTAAATCACATATTATACCTTTTTTTATATATGGTGGGTTAGAAACTATTATATCAAATTTTATATCATCTAGTTTATCAAATAAATTTGATTTTAGGAATTTAACTTTTACTTTTAATGCTTTAGCATTCATTTTTGCAATATCAATTGCTTTTTGACTTATATCTATTCCATATATTTCCGCTTCTGGCAAATTTTTAGCAAGAGATATCGCTATTGCACCACTTCCTGTACATAAGTCTAATATCTTAGGTTTATTCATTTTTTGAGCTATTTTAATTGTTTCTTCTACTAGTATTTCTGTATCAGGTCTTGGTATTAATACATTTTCATCAACATAAAAGTCCATTTTCATAAATTCTTGGTGATGTGTTATATGCTGTAGAGGAACTCCACTTACAAGTTTTTCTATATTGACAAAGTACTCCCATTGCTGTTTTTTATCTATTTCTTTATTATCATATATTATTAAATACTCTCTTGGCTTTTTTAATATAAATTGTAATAATAATCTAGCTTTTAATTTTGGACTATCTACATTGTTTCCTTTTAAAATTATCATTCCTTTTGATAATATTTGTTTTATAGTCATATTAACACCACCTCTTCTTTTTATTACTATATACTATTTTTTCTTATATTTCAAGTGGCTTTTATGGTATAAAGTGTAAAAAAAGAACAACCTAAACTAGTTGTTCTTTCATTCTTTTTCTCTTATTTTCAACCACTAATGGTGGTAATAATGGACTATATTCTTCACCATTAAATACATCAACTTCTACTGTTCTTGTAAGTAAATCTGTATATGTGTATGATGCTGTACGATCATTTTCTTCATATTTTACTACAAAAAGATTTGAATATGCTTTTTCTATTGTACCTTCTTTTGCAAATTCTTTGCTTCTTCCTAATGAACCTTTAACAATAATCTTTTGTCCTATTTTGTCATTAATATCTGTTTTTAAGTTTGAGATGTCATTTCTACAAATCATTAAATCACCTACTTTGCTTAAGATGATTTTAATATATCATCTGTAAGTGATTTTGTCAAAGGATGCATTTTTTTGTCGTTCTATTGTATTCAAGTTGTATCAACGTTTTCACGTCACAAACGTGCATTTATTACATTTATATTACATTTGTGTTACATTATTATTACATTCTTTTTTCCTCTTGCTCCTAACCCATTTATTCCTTTTTTTCCATCTCTTAATTCATTAACAAAATCATCAATTGTTATATATTTGTTTCTATCTGCTATAGCTATACTTTTTGCAACAATTAAAGGATCTATAAAATCTATTAATATTCTTGCAGGTGATGATGCAAAATTTGCTCCTGCTTCTATTAAAGCTTCAAAATAACTTTGACATGCTCCAGCAAAAATAACTAAATTTTTGTTATTTTGATTATCAAATCTTCTTGCTTCTTTTACTGTTTCTATAAAATGTCTTGAATTTCTATAGTTATATATATCATTGTACCTATCTCCGTTTTTTATCATTCCGTCATGACCGAGTGATTACAAGTATGTCTGGTTTGTATATTTGTAATAATTTATATATCATCTTAGGTTGTTGATTTTCAGATATGTTTTTTACTATTGCATCTAATCCTATTTTTTTATAGTACAACATTGATTTTTGACTATATTTTTTATCTCCATCTAAATGCAAAATTTTTCCTGTGTATATTATTTCTTTTCCTCTAGTTTGATACTTTATTTTTTCTTTTTCAATTTTATTTATTATCTTTTTTTCTAATTCTTTTTCTCTTTTTATTCTTTCTTCTTTACTTACTAATTGTAAATCTTCTATTGGTGCATCTGCTTCTATTCTTACATCTATCCCTTTTAATATTACAATTTTTTTATTGTTTTTTAACTTTATAATCCTTTTTATTGAAAATATTATATCATTTCCATATGATTTTCTGCTTACTATATCACCTTTCTTTATTTCTTTCATATATTTCATTCCTTTCCAAAGGTAATTTTTTTACCTTTTTTAGGCTAATATAATATATGATTTTTCGATTTTTTTTGCTACATAAGCTTAAATTTTTTGTTTTGCAATAACATTAATAACTCTTAAAATATTGAAAAAATTTTTAAAATATATTATAATATATTTTGTTTATGGGGATGTAATGGTTTCGACATTACATTTGAAGCATGAATAGCGAGTAGTGGATTCTCGTTAGCCACTATAAAAACGAGAAATTTAAATATAAACGCTGATAATAGAGAATTAGCATTTGCTGCTTAGTTGCAGTAACGCCTGTTAAGATATCCCCACATATTTTAATTTGGTGTCATTTAGTGGGAAACAAAGCTGTTTTTTCTACACAAACAGTGGGTATTTAGTAGATATATTTAATAATTGTTTGTTTATTAACTGTTATTAAATGAATTTTAATAATAAACTGCACTCGGAGAAATTTGTGTGAATAGTGTTATGGACAGGGGTTCAACTCCCCTCATCTCCACCAATGATGTATCTGTTCGAACTAAATTTTCTTTTATACTATTAGTATGTATATTTTCCATCTTTTGAAATTAAACCTATTGCATTTGTTCTTTGTATCCATTGTTTAGGACTCATTGTATAAGAAGCTGTTCCTATTTCATTTATTTTAATTTCACGATATTCCGTTAAATTAAATTTTTCATTATTAAGTTCTTCCCACAATCCCACATAAAGAGCAGTATCTTTATTGCTTAACCAATGAATAATAACATTTGCTGGATATTTATCATTTTTATATTTGGCTAAATCTGTTAATGATATATAATCAACATCACCAACTCTCATAAATAAATTATTTTAATATTATTTCTTCAACTGAATGCTTATAGCTATTCATATGTTCTACCCATTCTAAAATTTAATTTTACTACTTTTAGAACTATAATTTACATCTGTTTCGATATCTATTACAAAAAGTAATTTTATAAAATTGACTAAAAGAGAAAGAAGACCCTCATTTGCAGGTCTTCTTTCTCTTTTGAAAAGTCTTAATAGAATTTCGAACATAAACATATGTGCCGATAAATGGTTTTAATAAGCGTCTTTTTCAGGGTCTTTAATTTCACGAGAAGGCGGGCGAACACCTCGCACTTCATATGCCTGTTTTGGATCTTGTGGGTCATAAAACGAGCGAGTTTCAGTTTCGCTAGGTCCATAATAATTTTCTGGCAATTCAAGTTCAAGATTTATATTCTCCCATAATTCTGGATGCCAATTCTTTGCCATTTTTTTCACTCCTTAGTAAAAAATTCGCATACTTTAACAATAGTTAATGTTCGTACATTGATATTTTGATATCATCCTTCCTCCTTTTAAGGCTTTTAAATTTCCAAAACATACTTGTCTGGAATATTCAAAGATATAACAAAATTGTTACATAGATATACTATCATGTTTTAGGCTAAAAATCAACATTATACCCATTTAATCTCCTAAATTTCAAAAAAACACAAAATCTCTATGTATAGTTATTGATATTTATGTAAATTTATTATATAATATAGTTTGATATAATCAAGATTTATATCGTTAACTCTATCTCACTAATTAGTGAGAGGAACTTCCTCTATCACTTTTTGGTTTGACATATAATTTTTTAACATCAACATAGTTTGGAGGATTTATTATGGTAGTACCTTTTGTAATTTCGGATTTTAGCCAGTTATTATTTGGAGCATTTTTGATTAGTATTAAACTTTTTTATATACTAAATTTTGTCTACTGTCTGTTCTTTATGCTTTTCTCATTTTTAGCGAAAAACACAAAAAGTAATAGAATTTTAAGATGCTTGTTTGGGCTTGCACTATTACCGTTCTATATGATGAGAATTTCTATTTCTTATGTTAAAACAGGACAACTTAATATATTTGCAATTTGTTTTATTGTTAATATTGCTTTATTATTTTCCCTGTTTTTAGCCAAAGAACTAATCCGAAAAAAATAAACTGCTATTAAAAGAGCGAGTGAAGAATAACTTCATTCGCTCTTTCTATTTTAATAAATAACTCCATTTTTCTTTTTATATTCTTCAAATGCTTTTATGCATCCATCTCTATCTAATTGTTTTAAATCTATTAGGTTCTTGTTTTCTCCTTTTAGGTATTCATATATAGCATTATCTCTAAATCCTATATTCTCTGCATCTTCTCTGGTACATCCATAATATACTGTTTTAATATTTGACCAAATTATAGCAGATAAGCACATTGGACATGGCTCACATGATGTATATAGAATATAATCTGATAAATCATATGTTTTTAATTTTTCACAAGCTTTTCTAATTGTAACAATTTCTGCATGTGCAGTTGGATCATTTTTACATAAAACTTGGTTGTTTCCTTCAGCAATTATATTACCTTCATTGTCTATTATTACTGCTCCAAATGGTCCTCCTTCTTTATTTGTAAATCCTGATATTGATTTATTTTTTGCTATTTCCATATATTTATTCATTTCTGATACCTCCTATATTTTTTATATCACATATTTTAGAATTTGTCATATAATATAAAAAATTTGATGGTTTTTATACCAGAATGGAGTTTTAATGGAAGATATTAATTTTAGTTCTAATGTAGTATATAATAATTTACAAATTCTACGAAGTACATATCCTTTTATAACAATTTCCTCTGCTGGAAAAAGTGTTCTTGGAAAAGATATTCCTGTTATTCGTGTTGGTAAAGGTCAAAAAGAAGTTTTTTATTCTGCAGCAATTCATGCAAATGAATGGATTACATATATTATATTATTAGAATTTCTTCATGAATATTGCTATGCAATTCAAAATAATTCAACTATTTGGGGATTTTCTGCAAGGAAGCTTTTTGAATCTGTGTCAATTTATATTATGCCTATTGTTAATCCTGATGGAGTAGATTTAGTTACTAGCAGTATACCAGCTTCTTCACAAATATACAAACAGGCTCAAAAAATTGCAAATAACTTTCCTAATATTTCTTTTACTGATGGTTGGAAAGCAAATATTAGAGGTGAAAGTTTTATTAACTTCCACTTCTTAGTTTTCAAAAAATAATGTAGTATTTTCTACACTTTTATAATCTCTTATATTGCATTCAGTTCAATAGAGTTATCTTTATTCAAAATCTCTTCTATTTCAATAAATTCATCTATATTTTCATTTATTGTATTTAGTGGAGCAAAATTAAATGTTATAAATACATT
>CALXZB010000017.1 GCA_944393125.1 uncultured Clostridia bacterium
TATTTAAAATAACTGTGTTGACTCTTAAAGTCAACTATTTTTTTCGCCAAAAGTGGCATAACTTGCTTGAGATTATACTATATTTTACATAAAAAGTCAAAATTTATATTAAATCCATTCTCCATATTTTTTAATGTATATTTTTTTGGCAAAAATAGCAACAAAACAATATAAAATAGGAACACCAATAATTACTGAAAAATGTTTAAGTTGTAAAGGTACTAAACCTATTGCTTTTCCTAAAAAAGTATATGGAACAATCATTGCTACAATACTTAATAATATAGTAGAGAAGTAAACAGCCTTAGAAGCATGACTTTGTTTAAATGGAATTTTTGCAGTTCTAATAACATGCATTCCCACTAAATTAGAAACTACACTATAAGTAAACCAAATTGTTTGGAAAATAGCAGCTTCATGAATTCCAAATGAAAACCAAACTAAAGCAAAAACTAATAAATCAAAACATGAACTAACAGGTCCCATAAATAGCATAAAGTTTTTTAAACTCTTAATATTAAATTTTTTAGGTTTATTTAAATATTCTTCATCAACATTATCAAGTGGAAGTGTTAGTTGTCCAAAGTCATATAACAAACCTTCAACCAATAATTGTATAGGTGTTTCTGGTAAAAAAGGTAGTAATACACTTGCAATTATTACAGACATAACTTCACCAAAGTTAAAACTTGCTGCTAACTTTATATATTTCATTAAATTGGCAAAAGTATGTCTTCCTTCTTTAACACCATCTAATAAAACATGCAAATCTTTTTCAAGGAGTATTATATCTGCAGATTCCTTAGTTATATCAACAGCAGTATCAACAGAAATTCCTACATCTGAATTTACAAGTGATGGACTATCATTTATACCATCTCCCATATACCCAACAATATTACCACTTTCTTTTAAAAGTCTAACAATACGAGCTTTTTGAATTGGAGAAAGTTTTGCAAAGATATTAGTTCTTTTTAAAAGTCTTTTAACACCTTGATCTGGAAGACGATCAATTTGACTTCCAGTTATTATATCTTTTGAGAGTATACCAACTTTATCACATACACATTTTGTAACTTCAACATTATCACCTGTTAGAACAATAACTCTAATTCCATTTTTATTAAGTTTTTCAATAGAAGATTTTGCTGTTTCTTTAGGTGGGTCAAGAAAACCAATAAAACCAGTAAGTACCATATTTTTTTCGTCTGATACACTAAATTCAGATGTTTTATCTAGTACATTTTTCTGGCAAACAGCTACAACACGCAAGCCTTGTTTATTCAATTCTTTTGTGATTTTTTTCATATTTTCTTTAATTTCATGTGTAATAGGAGAAATTTGCCCATTATAACTAATTTGATTAGAAATACTTAAAATTTCTTCAACTGCACCTTTTGTTATCATTTGAGTAGTATTATTGTTAGAAACTATTACAGAAAGGCGGCGCCTAGAAAAATCAAAAGGAATTTCATCAATTTTTTTATATACTGAAATTCGTTCTTTCATGTTATTTTCTAAACCTCTATTTATTACCGCTTCATCAATATTACTTCGTAAGCCTGTTTGGAAATAAGCATTTAAAAAAGCATATTCTAAAACTTGTAGATTTTCATTTCCCATAACATCAAGATATTTTTCAAGAACTATTTTGTCTTCAGTTAATGTTCCTGTTTTATCTGTACATAAAATATTCATAGCACCAAAATTTTGTATAGAGTCTAACTTCTTAACAATAGTTTTTTTCTTAGACATTCGTAAGGCACCTTTGGACAAACTACTTGATAAAATAACAGGAAGTAGCAGTGGGGTGATACAGATTGCGATTGCAACAGCAAAAGTAAAAGAAACTATTATATCATGTTTCCAAACATTCAATAAAAATACAATTGGAATTAGAATCAACATAACTCTAATTAGTAATTTACTAATACTTTCTATTCCTTTTTGAAAAGCTGTTTTTGGTTTGCCTATGGTTAAAGTATGAGCAATTTTTCCAAAATAAGTATCATCACCAGTTAAAACAACAACACCTTTTGCAGAACCACTTAAAACATTTGTACCCATAAAACAAATAGTATCTAAGTCAGAAATATTATCTATTATATCATCAGATAATTCGGAATTTTCAAGCTTTTTTATTGCATCAGATTCTCCTGTTAGAGAAGATTGGCTAATGTATAAATCTTTTGCTTCAATTATTCTAAGATCAGCAGGAATCATATCTCCAGCTGAAAGAACAATAGTATCTCCTATAACTAAATCTTTAAAAGGAACTTTTATTTCTTTTCCATTTCTTATTACAGTTGAAGTTGCAGAAACTAGTTGTTTTAATTTTTCAGCAGCTTTATTAGAAGAATATTCAGAAAAGAAATCTAATAATGTACTAACTGTAACTAATACTAATATTACAATTATATTTGCAAAATTAGGATCTTCTGCTAAGTAGATGTCTGTGTAAGACAGTATAAGAGCAATGCCTAGCAAAATACTATTAAAAGGTGAAAACAAGCTAGATAATAAATAATGATACCACTTTTTTGATTTTGTTTGACTCACCTCATTATGACCAAACATATGTAATCGTTCAGAAACTTGTTTATTATCTAATCCATTTTCAGTAATTTTAAAATCTGAAATAAATTTTTCTTTTGAAGATTTGCATAAATCTCCATAGATTTTTTCAATATTAACATCATCTTTTTTTTCGTTTACCATAAAATACCTCCATTTGTATTATGCTCTAATTTTTAAATTTTAAACTTGAAAATAGAACATATAAATATATAAAGTGATTGTAGCACAAAAGAAATAAAATATAAATAGATATTTTAACTTTTATAAAGAAACATTAAAAAGATGAAAAATCATTTACAATAAAGAAAAAAAATGTTATAATATTTTTCAGTAAATTGAATAGTCGCTGGTAAATTTCGAAAGGAACTACGAGAGGAAAGTCCGGGCTCCATAGAGCAAAGATGCTAGATAACGTCTAGTGAGGGAAACCTTAAGGAAAGTGCAACAGAAAATAACCGCCTCATATGAGGTAAGGATGAAAAGGTGAGGTAAGAGCTCACCGCTAATATGGTGACATATTAGGTCAGTGTAAACCCCATCTGGAGCAACACCTAAAAAGAAGATTAACGCTTGCTCGGCGCTTCTAAATTGCGTGGCTTGAGGTATATAGCAATATATATCCTAGATAAATGACTATTTTAAATGACAGAACCCGGCTTACAGATTTACTCATAAAAAGAAATGATAAAAATAGAAATCAAGTAAATAAAAATTTGAGTTCTATTTTTATTTTTATATTGTAAAGAAAAAAGTATTATGATAAAATTTTTATAGATATCAGTGTTTTTACAAATATAGCATAAGTGAAGGCAAGGAAGGAATGAGAACATATATGAAAAATAAAAAAATACTTTTTATTTTTACATTAGTTTTAGCAATACTAATATTGTTTAGTATTAAAGTAGAAGCAGCATTAGAACTAAATTATTTAAATTTTGACGCACAAATAAATGAAGATGGAAGCATGGATGTTACTGAAACATGGAATATTTATATATCAGATACAAATACATTATTTAAAACTTTTATACAAGATAATTTAAAATATTCTAAAATAACAGATGTTAAAGTTGTTGAAACTACAAATGGATTAGAAAAAAATTTTACAAAAATAAATCAGGAAATGTATCATGTAACAAAAGATTGCTATTATGGTTTAGAAAATTCAAATGGAATGTTTGAAATTGCTTGGGGAGTTGGATTAGACAATAGCTCGGCCACAAGACAATACAAGATATCATACAAAGTAGTTGATGCTATTACACAGTATAAAGACTTTTCAGAATTATATTGGCAATTTATTGGAGAAGAATTTGAAATAAATGCCAAAAAAATAACAGGAACAATAATCTTGCCTAACAGTGTTGAAAATAAAGAAGATATTAGAGTATGGGGACATACAAAAGACTTAAATGGTGAAATTTATGTAACAGATTTAAATAAAATTGAATTCATAATAAACAAATACTCAAAAGGTAATTATGTTGAAGTGAGAACTTTATTTCCTAATAATATTATATTATCAACTACGAGAAAACATAGTTATGATATATTAGATAAAGCACTTAAAGAAGAAACAGAATGGGCAAACATAGCAAATACAAATAGAAAAATACAAAAAAATATTGAATATACAGTAATTGGAGCTACAATTATTGCAACAATAGTTTTGTGTTGTCAAACATGTATAAATATGCATAAATTAATGAAAATGGAGAGAAAAATTAAACCAACAAATAATTTACAATATTTTAGAGATATACCTTATGAAGATGCTACACCAGCAGAAGCTTTATTTATGCTTACTTCAGCAAAAAATAAAACATTTCCAGAAAGTTTTTCTGCAAATATACTTAACTTGTGTTTAAAAAAATATATTTCTTTAGAGGTAATAAAAGATAAAGAAATATTTAAAGAAAAAGACATAGTTAAAATTATACTACAAGAAAAAGATTATTCAACACTAAAAGAAGATGAAAAGCTAACTATGGAATTTTTAATAGAAGTTGCTGGAAATGAAAAAGAGGTAACAACAAAAGATATAACAAAATACTTAAACAAACATATTTTGAAAATAAAAAAACTTAACAAAAAATTATCAGAAATTTTAGAAAACCAAGAATCATTAAGAGAAAATTATAATAAAGAAAATTATAAAAAAAGGAAACAATGTTTAAGAGCGATAGGTTCTTATATTATTTTATGTATTTACTTAATTCCTACTCTCTCACCATTTTTAAGTATATTTGTTACTACGAAGGTACGAATTATATCAAGTTTAGTAATATTATTGCCATTAACAGTAAATGTAGCAACATTAGCGAGAATGGCATATCGAATTAATGTTTTTTCACAAAAGGGTGTTGACGAGCAAGAACAGTGGAAAGCATTAAAAAAATATATGGAAGATTTTTCTTTATTAAAAGATAAAGAAATACCATCATTAGTTATATGGGAAAAATACTTAGTATATGCAACTGCATTTGGCATATCAGAAAAAGTTTTAGAACAATTAAAAATAGTATATCCAGAAATTTCACATATAAATTCTACAATGTATACATATTCATATATACACATTATGAATTCAGTTAATATAGGTAGTTGCATAAATAGTTCAATATACTCTTCAATTGCTTCATCAGGAAGTGGAGCTGGAGGCGGATTTTCTGGTGGAGGCGGCGGAGGCCGGTGGCCGGAGGTGGCGGTGGCGGACGATAAATGAAATAAAAAAGAACAATTATAGAATCAATATTCTATTAATTGTTCTTTTTGCATGTCTTTAGGCAATTCACAAATAAATTCCAAATTCTCTTTTGTAACAGGATGAATAAAAGCTATTTTATAGCTATGCAAAGCCTGTCTATTTATAAAATTAGAAGGAGAACCATATAAAGTATCTCCGATTATAGGATGCCCTATTGCAGACATATGTACACGAATTTGATGAGTGCGACCTGTTCTTAATTTACACTTAACAATAGAATAACTATCAAAATTTTCTATGACTTCATAATCAGTAACCGCTTCTTGACCATCATTGGAAATACATCTTTCAATAATACTATTATTTTTTCTGGCAATAGGCAAATTAATAGTACCACTAGTATTGTCAAAATGTCCATTAACAATTGCAATATATTCCTTAACAAAAATATGTTTATTCATCTGCTGTATTAGAGCTTCTTGAATATATTCATTTTTTGCAAAAATAATTAATCCTGAAGTATTCAAATCAAGTCTATTAACAGGCCTAATTTTTCGTTTTAATCCTATTGTATCAAAATAATACTTAACACCATTAGAAAGACTGTCTGTATAATGTAGAATAGAAGGATGAACTGCAATACCAGCAGGCTTATTTAAAATTAGTAAACTATCATCTTCAAAAACAATGTTCAAGTTTATTGGAGTAGCCACTATATTTTCGCTTTCTTCATCAATATTCAAATTAATTGTTACAATATTACCGATTTTGAACCAAACTTCTTGTGTCTACAATTTCATTATTTAATAAAACTTTTTTATTAACAATAAGCTTATGTAACAATCTTGCAGAAATATGAAATTCTTGTTTTAAAATTTGATTTATATTTTCATATTTATTATTTTCTACTATATATTTTAAAATCATAAAACTCCCTCAAAACATTGACATTTTAATGAAAAAATTATACAATTTTAATGCTGAATAGTCAAGGGCATAATAGCAAAATTAAAATGAATAGGGGTTGAAAAATGAAAGCATTTAAACACATAAAATTAGTGTTGAAACATAAGTGGATAGTTTTTAAACTATGTTGCAAAGTTGGAATACCATGGAGAGGCTTTATGCATGATTGGTCAAAGTTTTCTCCAACAGAATTATTTGAAGGTATAAAATATTATGATGGAAGTAGAAGCCCAATAATGTTATGCAAAGAAAAGAAAGGATATTCAGAAGCATGGTTACACCATAAAGGCAGGAATAAACATCATTATCAGTATTGGACAGATTTATCAATTCCAGATAAAACAATAATAATGCCATACAAATATGCTGTAGAAATGGTATGTGATGAACTTGCAGCAGGAATAGTATATAATGGGGAAAAATGGACACAAAGTACGCAATTAAATTATTATATGAATAAAGAAAGAAAAAACTTAATACATCCTCAAATAGATAAATTTTTAATATCAGTTTTTACAGAAGTCAGCGAAAATGGATTAAATAAAACATTAACAAAGAAAAATATGAAAAAATTATATGAAAAATATTGCATTAGAATGGAGAATTAAAATGAGAATAAGATTTAAACCTTGGGCAAGACCAGAACTAGAAGCAAGTGAATTTTATATTGATAATCCTGAAGAATTAAAAAACAAATGGATTACGATATTCAAAAATCAAACAAATCCTATACATTTAGAATTAGGGTGCGGAAAAGGACAATTTATATCTAAACTAGCAGTTCAAAATCAAGATATTAATTATATAGCAATTGATTTAGTAGATGCTATGTTAGGATTAGCTAAAAGAAATATTGAACAAATATATAAAGAACAAGAAAAAGAGATAAATAATGTTATTTTAACTAGATTTGATATAGAAAGAATAATGTTAATATTAGGTGAAAAAGATAATATAAAAAGAATTTATATAAATTTCTGTAATCCATGGCCAAAAGGAAAGCATAGAAAAAAGAGATTAACACATACAAGACAACTTGAAAAGTATAAAACATTTCTTGCAAATGGAGGAGAAATTTATTTTAAAACTGATGATGAAGATTTATTCAATAGTAGTTTAGAATATTTTAAAGAATCAGGATTTAATATTGATAGAAAAACATATGATTTGCATGAAGAACCTATATGGGAAAACAATATAGAAACTGAACACGAGAAAATGTTTTCTGATAAGGGAATAAAAATAAAAGCTTTAATTGCTATAAAAAAATAAAAATAGAAAAGGACAAATATTAGAATGAAGGTAATATATGTATTAACATTTTTAGTAATATTTTTAGAAATGATGTTTAAAATAATTGTTACAAATTCAGTTGATATTATAGGAATAATTTATACATTATTGTTTAGTGTACCAATTATTTTGTTTTTAAACTTAATGTGTAATAGTTTTAAAGAAAAAATATCAAAAATAATCTTAATTGTATTTAGTACATTTTTAACATTATATTTTATGGTACAAGCAGTATTTTATAATCTATTTAGCATACCATTTTCGTTTATGACATTAGGATTGGCAGGAAATGCTTTAACATTTACAGAAATAATAAAAGATGCAATTATTCAAAATATTGTAACTTTATTAGTATTACTAATTCCGCTTGTAGCAGAGATAATTCTATTAAGAAAAATAAAATTTATAAAATATGATAAAAATAAAATTTTAAAAATGCTATTAGCAATTATTGGAACTGTGTGTATATTAATAGCTATAATACACATAAATAGAGATGATTTATATTCATTATATAATTTATATTATAATATAAATGCTCAAGAAAAAAATATTGAAAAATTTGGATTATTGACCTCAACAGGAATAGACTTGCAAAGAACAATATTTGGATTTGAAGAAAAAATAACTATAGAAGTTAGTAATAATTTAGAAATAGATGAAGAAGTTCCAGAAGAAACAAAAGTGACTTATAATGAATTAGATTTAAACCTAGAAAAGTTAATTGAAGAAACAACTGATGAAAATTTAAAAAATATATATAAATATATTAATAGTATAGAGCCAACTAATAAAAACGAATATACAGGATATTTTAGAGATAAAAATTTAATATTCATATTAGCAGAAGGATTTAATAGTATAGCAGTAAGTGAAGAATTAACTCCAACATTATATAAGCTTACAAATTCTGGATTTGTTTTTAACAATTTCTATTCACCTGTATTTCTAAGCACTACAGGTGGAGAATTCCAAGCAACAACAGGATTAATTCCTACACAAGAAACATTAAATTTATGGAAAAAGAATATGCCACAAATAAAATATGCACTAGGAAATAGTTTTTCAAAAATAGGATATACTGCTAATGCATATCATGATTGGACATATACATATTATTCAAGACAAGATACAATGAAAACACTTGGATTTACTTCATATATGGGAATTGGAAATGGATTAGAAAAATTAATGAGTAGTAAATGGTTGCCAAGTGATGTTGATATGATTGATGTAACTACTGATTTTTATACCTCAGAAGATAAATTTGTGACTTTTTATATTACTGTAAGTGGACATGCACCATACAATTTTACAGGGGGAAATTCAATTGCTATAAAAAATAAACAATATGTAAATGATTTACCATATAGTAGTTCTATAAAAGCATATTTAGCTTCTCAAATAGAATTAGACAAGGCAGTTGAAAAACTTATAAATAATTTAGAAGAAAAAGGTATTTTAAAAGATACAGTTATAGCATTAGTGGGAGATCATTATCCATACACAATAGACATAGATGAAATAAATTTAGTAAGTTCATATGAAAGAGATTCTATAGTAGAGGTAAATAGAAGTAATTTTATTATTTGGAATAGTGAAATAGAAAATTCAATTAAAATTGATAAAGTAGGTAGTCAAATTGATGTGTTACCAACATTACTTAATTTATTTGGAGTAGAATATGATTCTAGAACAATTATAGGGCAAGATATATTAAGTGATAATCCTGGTATAGCAATTTTCTCAAATAGAAGTTGGGTAAGTGATTATGGAACTTATTTTTCAGCACAGAAAAATTTTGTACCAAATAGTGATACATTAATAGAAGATAATTATGTTGCTAATATTAATAAAAGTGTTGCCAATAAATTTACAATGAGCAATTTGTTTGTGAAATACAATATATATGAAAATATGTTTGGACAAAATTGATTTTTAACACAAAATGTGATATATTATATAAGTAAACTTTTGTAATCCTGTTTTTTCAGGTTAATATATAGGCAGTTATAAAAAATAAATATTTTTCAGGAGGTAAAAGATGAAAAACGAAAGGCATAGTAGAAAATTATTTAAATTGTTGATTACTACGATTGCCCTATTTCTAATAGGATATGGCTTTTTCTATAGTAAAATAGCTATTGATGATGAAGCTATTCGGCAGTGTTATGAAACTATAAAAGAAAAACAAGAATTTCTGAAAACAATTTCATCAGATGTAGTCAAAGAATATGAGGGAATTGAATTCAAACAGTTCTCAGAAACAGAAATCAAATACAATGTTTATGCAGATGGAGAAAACATCACTGTTTGCTATTATATAGATGAAAAAAATGGTGATGAATATCCATATAAAGCGACAATTACATTATCTAACGAATATCAAATCTTAGATGAACAGTACCCCGAGATTGAACATTTTGAAGACTATAAAAAAAGCATAAAATTTTTTGAAAAATTACTTTCTTTTATATATGCATCAGTTGCAACAGCTTTGGTAGTATTTTTGGTATTTTATGTCCCTGAAAAAATATTTTTACCAATAAAAGAAGCTTACAACAATGCAAAGCAAAAAAAATCTTGTTAGAAACACATAATCAGAAACCCAGCTTTTGTTAAGCTGGGTTTTTGAGGTTAAACTTAAGTCAAATAGATATTAATGTATATGCACATTTTTTAAAAAACAGCATATGTTAGATTAAGAGGTGGAAAATGGCATATTCAGATAGGGAATTGTTAGCAAGAATAATACAATGTGAAGCGGGAGGAGAAGGAGATAATGGAATGAAAGCAGTTGCAACAGTAGTTATGAATAGGGTAAATGCTACTGAGGGAGAATATTCTAGAATATCTAACGGAGGAAACATAAGAAATGTTATATTTCAACCAGGTCAATTTGATTGTGCAAGAGAAAATATTGGAGGAAATTATAATTCTCAAAATATATATAATATGAATCCAACAGATATTCATTATCAGATTGCAGATTGGGCATTGGCAGGAAACAAATTAAATGAAATTGGAGATTGCTTATGGTATTTAAATCCATTTAATCCAAGTTGTAATTCAACATTTCCTACTAATGGTTCAGGTGTTTTACATACAAGATTAGGAGATCACTGCTTTTATAGACCTACTGACAAATATGCCCAAACTTAAAGAAAGGAAAATTATTTGATGACCATTAATGAAGAAAAACAAAACCAAAGAGAAGAAAGAAATGTTACTATAGATAAAAATTCACCAGAGATTTTAACAAATTTAATTTATACTCCAGCATTTTTAAGACAGCAAATAGGTAAACTAATGAGAGTTGAATTTTTAATAGGGACTAGTAATTTAACAGACAGAACAGGAATTTTAGAAGATGTAGGTGCAAGTTATATTTTGTTAAGATCTATTGAAAGCGATAATTTAGTTTATTGTGATATTTATTCAATAAAATTTGTAACAATATCTGCATCTAGACCATTTGAAAGAATGTTGTCAAACCCTATGACAATGAATAATCTATATTATCCAGGAATATCTAACTTTTAAAAACAAGTTCTCCATTTATGATGGAGAATTTGTTTTTTGAGTTCAAAACATTAAAGAAAAATTAAAAAATAAAATGTTGTGTTTTTCCAAAGTATATGATATAGTAGAGTTGAAAAAATAAGGAGGAAAAAATATGTCATTCATAAATGAAATAAAAGAAAGAGCAAAAAAAGAAATCAAAACAATTGTATTACCAGAAGCAACAGACATAAGAACACTAGAAGCTACTCAAATAGTTAATAGTGAAAAATATGCAAAAGTAATATTAATAGGAGAAGAAGAAGCGGTAAGAAAATTAGCAAAAGAGAACGAAATAGAACTAGGAGATACAAAAATAATAAATCCTGCAAATTCAGAAAAAACCAAAGAATATGCACAAAAATTATATGAACTAAGAAAAGCAAAAGGAATGACAGAAGAACAAGCACAAAAATTAGTGTTAGACCCAGTTTATTTTGGAATGATGATGGTTAAATTAGACGAAGCTGATGGGTTAGTATCTGGAGCAGCACATTCAACTGCAGACACATTAAGACCAGCATTACAAATATTAAAAACTGCGCCAGGAACAAAACTTGTATCAGCATTTTTCTTAATGGTAGTTCCAAACTGTGAATATGGAGAAAATGGAACATTTATATTTGCAGATAGTGGTTTAAATGAAGAACCAAATGCAGAAGCCCTTTCAGAAATAGCAATATCATCAAGCAAAAGCTTTGAGCAATTAGTAGGAAAACAAGCTAAAGTAGCAATGCTTTCATATTCTACATATGGTAGTGCTCATTCACAATCTACTGAAAAGGTTGTTGAAGCTACAAAATTAGTTAAAGAAAAAGTACCAGAACTATTAGTAGATGGTGAATTACAACTAGATGCTGCAATTATTCCTGAAGTAGCTGAATTTAAAGCAAAAGGAAGTGTTTTAAAAGGAATGGCAAATGTGCTAGTATTTCCAGATTTAGGTGCAGGAAATATAGGATATAAATTAGTTCAAAGATTAGCTAAAGCAGAAGCTTATGGACCACTTTGCCAAGGAATAGCAAAACCTGTAAATGATTTATCAAGAGGATGTAATTCTAAAGATATTGCTGGTGTTATTGCAATAACAGCAGTTCAAGCTCAAAAAAATTAAAGTATGTAAACAGTAAAAATGCTGAATACATGAAAGGAAAATTATATGAAAATTTTAGTATTAAATTCTGGAAGTTCATCACTAAAATATCAAGTGATTGATACTACAACAAAAGAAATGCTTGTAAAAGGAAATTATGAAAGAATAGGACAAGATAAAGCATTTTTAACACATAAAGTACATGGTGAAAAACACAAATTTGAACATCCAGCAACAAACCATGAGAAAGCTATTCAATTTGTAATGGACAGACTTGTAAGTGAAAGCTACGGAATATTTAAAAGCCTAGATGAATTAGATGCAATTGGACATAGAGTAGTGCATGGTGGAGAAAAATTCAAAGATGCAGTATTAGTAACAGATGAAGTAATACAAGGAATAAAAGATACAGAAGAATTAGCACCTTTACATAATCCAGCAGCAATATTAGGAATAGAAGCATGCAAAAAAGTAATACCAAACAAGCCAATGGTAGTTGTTTTTGATACAGCTTTCCATCAAACAATTGAACCAGACAAATACATTTATCCTATTCCATATGAATATTATGAAAAATATGGAATAAGAAAATATGGATTTCATGGTACTTCACATCAATATGTTGCGAATAGAGTGGCAGAGATAATGAATAAAGATATAAAAGATTTAAAAATTGTAAATTGTCATTTAGGTCAAGGAGCAAGTATATGTGCAATACAAAATGGAAAATCAGTAGAAACAAGTATGGGATTAACACCGCTTGGAGGAATTCCAATGGGAACACGTTCTGGAGACCTAGATCCATCTGTTGTAACATATATAATGAAAAAAGAAAAAATTTCAGCAGAAAATATGGAAAACATATTAAACAAAGAATCTGGTGCATTTGGAATTTCTCAAGTATCAATTGACTTTAGAGATATAGAAGCAGAAGCTTTAGCTGGAGGAAAACAGGCTAAACTTGCATTAGACGCATATCATTATGCTATTGCTGGTTTTATTGCTAAATATGCAGTTGCAATGGGAGGAATAGATGTATTAACATTTACTGCAGGTGTTGGAGAAAAATCACCATATACAAGAAGTGAAATTTGTAATCAATTAGGTGTATTTGGAGTAGAAATTTCAGGCAAATTGAATCTTGTAAAAGGAGAAGAAGCAGAAATCTCTACAGAAGCTTCAAAAGTTAAAGTATATGTTATTCCTACAAATGAAGAATTAATGATAGCCAAAGAAACAGAAAAAGTACTTACTAAATAAAAATTATAAAAAATAGAAAGGAAAATGAAATATGAAAATTTTAGTTTTAAATTGTGGTAGTTCATCACTAAAATATCAATTAATAAATATGGAAAATGAAGAAGTATTGGCTTCAGGTAAATATGAAAGAATAGGAGAAGATGAAGCTTTTATAACACATAAAGTAAATGGTAAAAAAATAGAGATTAAACATCCAGCAAAAACTCATGAAGAGGCTGTAGATTTTACATTAAAGCAATTAACAAATCCAGAATATAAAGTAATTGATGACTTAGATGAAATATCTGCAATTGGTCATAGATTACTAAACGGTGGTGAAAAAATAAAAGAATCAACTATAATTGACGATTATGTAGTAGAAGTATTAAGAGAATGTATAGATTTAGCACCACTACATAATCCAGCAGGAATAATTGGAATAGAAGCATGCAAAAAAGTAATGCCAGGTAAACCAATGGTAGGAGTATTTGATACAACTTTCCATCAAACAATGCCAAAAGAAAAATATATTTATCCAATACCTTATGAATATTATGAAAAATATGGTATAAGAAAATATGGAGCACATGGTACATCACATATGTATGTATCAAAAAGAATGGCAGAAATAGTAAACAAAGACATAAAAGATTTAAAAATAGTTACATGTCATTTAGGACAAGGTTCTAGCATATGTGCAGTAGAAAGTGGAAAATCAATAGATACAAGCATGGGACTAACACCACTAGGTGGAATACCTATGGTTACACGTTCAGGTGATTTAGACCCTTCTGTTGTAACATTCCTAATGAAAAAAGAACATTTAACTGCTGATGAAGTAGAAAATATATTAAATAAAAAATCAGGACTTCAAGCAATGTCAGGTTTAGCACCAGACTTTAGAGAAATTGAAGCTTCATCTTATGGTGAAAACGAAAGAGCTAGAATTGCAATTGAAAAATTTAAGTATGAAATTGCAGGATATATTGCTAAATATGCAGTAGCAATGAATGGAATTGATTATATAGTTTTCACAGGTGGAGTTGGAGAAAATCAAATAAATATTAGAAAAGGAATTTGTGAAAAACTAGAATTTATGGGCGTAAAAGTAGATGTTGATGCAAATAATATGAGAGGAGAAGAAAAAGAAATATCTACTAAAGATTCTAAAATTAAAATTTATGTTATTCCAACAAATGAAGAACTTATGATTGCAAGAGAAACAGCAAGACTAATAAAAAAATAACTATATTATACGAAAGGTATACTTAAATACCTTTCGTATAATATACAATCTTCACTTTTCAAAGAGGTGGAAAATGGAAAAAATAAAGCAAATACAAGACCAAAAAATGAATGCACGTTTATATCCAATATATAAAAGATTATCTTGGGATTTATTATTTTATTATTCAATAATATATTTGTTTTTATTACAAGAAAAAAATTTCTCAGCTTCACAAATATTATTGTCAGAAGCTTTTTTTACTACATCTTGCTTACTATTACAAATACCACTAGGTTTATTAATAGATAAGTTGAAAAAGAGAAATAGCTTGATTTTCGCAAATTGTTGCATGTGCTTATTTATACTCATATTGATTTTTACTCAAAACTATATACATTTATTAATTGCATTTTTTATAGATGCTGTAGGATATGTAATAAAAGGAATATGTGAAACTAATATATTATATGATTCATTACCTAAAGGTAAAAAAAGAGGAAGTTTATATTCTTCAATAGATGGAGGAGCTTCAGCAACATATTATATTATAGATGCAATAACATCTATAATAGCAGGATTTACCTTTGTAATAAATCCATATTTGCCAATTATTCTATGTTTGTTAATAAATGTAATTTCAACATATTTATCTACAAAATTTAAAGAGACATATAATAATACAAACGAAGAAAATAAAAGTATAACAGTAAAACAATATTTTAAGGAATTAAAAGAAGTAACAAGATTTGCATTTACATCCAAAAGAATGTTTTGCTTATTATTGTTTTTTGGAATTGTTTCAGGGCTTAATTATAATTTAACAACACTTAGAAGTGGTGTATTAGAGCAAATTCAAATGCCAGAACAATATTTTGGAGTTATTTTTGCTATGATACAAGTTTTTGCTGCAGTGTGTGCAGGTATGCAAAAAATCATACACAAAAGATTTAGAAATAAAACACTTACAATGATAGGGATGCCATTGGCAATAATTTTAGTACTTATAGGCACATTAGCAACTGGAGAAATGAATACAATTAAAATATTACTTATAACAATATTATTTATACTTACAGGTGGAATTAAAGGATCACACAATGTTTTAATATACAGATACTTAAATAATTTTACAAATAAAGAAGTAAGAACTAAATTAGCAACAATAAGAAGCATTATATATAATATTTTTTCAATAGGTATAAGTTTATTAGGAGCATGGCTATTAAGTATTACAAATGCTTCTAACACTATTATTGCAATAGGATTTGCTTCAGCTGTAGTATTAGCTGTATTATTAAATTATATGAAAGATAAAGTTGGGTTAAATCCAGAAAAATATAGTACACAAGACTTAAAATATAGTACAATAAATAAGAAAAAAAGTATTGGAGGATAGAGATATGTCAAAACATACTCAGAAAATAAAAGATTTGTATAAGAATAATAAAAAATCTAGTTTGATATGGTATTTAGTATTAAGAGCATTAGTATTACTTACAATGATTTTAAGTCTTATAAGGGGAGAATATTCTAATGTCTTTTTATGTTTGCTTACACTTATATTATTTTTAATACCTTTTTGGATAAATGAAAAACTAAATATTAGTATACCGAATGTTTTAGAAATAATAATTTTTCTATTTATTTTTTCAGCAGAAATATTGGGAGAAATTAATAATTTCTATGGAAATATACCTTATTGGGATACAATATTACATACATTAAATGGATTTTTATGTGCTGCAATAGGATTTTCACTGATAGATATACTAAATAATTCTGAAAAATTTCACATAAATTTATCACCAGTATTTGTTGCATTAGTAGCCTTTTGCTTTTCAATGACAATAGGGGTATTATGGGAATTCTTTGAATTTGGTGCAGATCAGATATTAAGTACTGACATGCAAAAAGATAGAGTTATAAAACAAATATCAACAGTGACATTAGAACCAGAAGGAAAAAATAAAGCTGTTATAATAGATGATATTGAAAAAACAGTTATTTATAATAAAAAAGATGAAGAAATATTTGAAACAGTCATTGAGGGCGGATATTTAGATATTGGAATAATAGATACAATGAAAGACTTAATAGTAAATTTTATTGGAGCTGTAACATTTTCAGCTATAGGATATTTTTATATACAAAATAGAGACAAGTATAAATTTGCAGAAAATTTTATACCAATAAAAAAATCTTTAGAAAAGGAGTAAACCATGAATCCTAAAAAAGAATACAAAAAAATCATTAATAGCTTTAAATATGCAATAGAAGGTATTATATCTTCATTTAAGACAGAGAGAAATATGAAAATTCATGTATTAGTAATGCTAATAGTAATAGGCTTATCTATATATCTTAAAATTGATAAAATTGAAGCATGTATAATTGCAATTGTAATTGCTTTAGTAATAGGAGCTGAACTTTTTAATACTGCTATTGAAACAATTGTAGATATGATAAGTCCGGAAAAGAATAATAAAGCAAAACTTGCTAAAGACATTTCAGCAGGTGCTGTACTTGTTTTTGCAATTGGAGCTGTAACAGTGGGAATAATAATTTTTTTTCCTAGAATTTTTTAATAGGTGATAATTATGAAAATAGTAAAAAGAATAATAATTTTTATAGTATTAATTATATTATTAACAGGAGCATTTATTACATATCAAGGTTATACAATATATAAGACTGCAATAGAGGAAGTTAGTATTAAAGATAAAATAGCACAGATTCAATCTGAAGAAAATTATACAAAACTAGATCAATTACCTCAATTTTACAAAGACGCCGTTGTAATAGTAGAGGACAGAAGATTTTATAATCATGGGGCTTTAGACTATAGAGGAATTGCTAGAGCTATTTGGACTAATATAAAGTCTTTAGAACTAAGAGAAGGTGGAAGCAGTATAACACAGCAAGTAGCTAAAAATATATATTTTACGCAAGAAAAAACAGCATTAAGAAAAATAGCTGAAATTTTTATGGCATTTGAGATTGAGAAAAATTGTGATAAAGACACTATATTAGAGATATATGTAAATACAAGTTATTTTGGAAGTGGCTATTATGGAATTAAGGAAGCTTCAATTGGTTATTATGACAAAGAACCAATAGATATGAATGAATATGAAAGTAGTATGCTTGCAGGAGTACCAAATGCACCATCTGCTTATGATCCATCTAAGCATCCTGACTTAGCAGAGCAAAGACAAGAACAAGTGCTTGACAAGCTAGTTAGATATGAGTATATTACAGAAAAAGAAAAAGAAGAAATTTTAAAAATGAAAAATTAAATACATAAAAAGAAATTTAGTCAAATGCATTTGCAAAGACTAGATTTCTTTTATTTTCATATGATATTTATCTTCAAAAACTTTCTTCTTTGCTATATATTCTTTTGTTTTAAGACCTTTAACATCAATAATCTCATATGTATTGTCAGAATTAAATACTATAAAGTCAGCCTTATACTTTAAACCAGGAGCAAGCATAAAAGTAGGTTGTAAGCAAAAACCATTAATTTCTTTTGCTTGTAATTTTAATTTTAGTTCACAATAATATTCAGCTTCTTTTTTACTATCAAATGTGTGACCATCAATAGAAGTCTTATTTGCTCTATATTTTGTTTTTTTTATTTTCTTATCTGTGAAATTTTTATAATCTTCAATGCTCCAATGTTCCATTTTTATATTGCTACCTCCATATGCGGATTATATACTAAAAGTAATAAAAGTTCAATATTTTAATTCAATAAAACATTAAAAAAAGTATATAAAATTTATTACTAGAAAACCTAGTCGGTTATTGACAAGTTATTATATATGTGATAATCTAGTATCGAAAACTAGATATTTTATATATAGTGGAAAGGAAAGAATTAAATGAAAAGAGAAAGATATTTTAAAGCAATAGAATTTAAGGACATAAAAGGAATTATATATAATTCAGCAAAAGAATATGCTCAAAACATAGCTTTTATAATTAAGCACAAAAAAGATGAAAAAACAACATATGAAAATATAACATATAAAAAGCTATTACAAGATATAAATGCTTTTGGAACAAAACTATATGATATGGGGCTAAAAAATAAAAGAATAGCAGTTGTAGGAAGAAACAGGTATGAATGGGTAGTTGCACATTTATCTAATTTACTAGGTGGAATTGTATCTGTACCATTAGATAAAGAATTACAAGTAGATGAATTAGAGAGCTGTTTAGAAAGAAGTAAAGCAGATGCAATAATATTTGATGAAAAATATTTAGACAATATTGAAGAAATAAAAAGAAGAGGAAACACAAAACTACAAAAATATATTTGCATGACAAAAAAAGAAGGATATGAAGATTTTTGGGAGTTAAAAAAACAAGGTGAAAAATTATTAAAGCAAGGACAAAAAGAATATACAAAAGCTAAAATAGATGAAAATAAAATGGCAATTTTACTATTTACTTCTGGAACAACATCTAAATCAAAAGCAGTAATGTTATCACAAAATAACATCTCTTCAAATGTATATGCAATGCTATTAGTAGAAAAATTTTTAACAACAGATGTAAACCTAGCATTTTTACCATTTCACCATATATTTGGATCAACAGAGATGATAGTAATGCTTGCAGCTGGTGTTGCAACAGCTTTTCCTGACGGCTTAAGATATGTAGCGCAAAATTTGAAAGAATATAAAGTTTCCGTATTTGTTGGAGTACCACTTCTAGTAGAAGCAATATACAAAAACATTGAGAAACAAGTAGAAAAACAGGGAAAAACTAAATTAATAAATAACGCCAAAAAAATAAGCAACGGATTATTAAAACTTCATATAGATGTAAGAAGAAAATTATTTAAACAAATATTAGATGCTTTAGGTGGGCATATGAGATTTGTAATATCAGGAGGGGCTCCATTAGATAAAAAAGTAGCTAAAGGATTTAATGAATTAGGTATTGAGCTTGCACAAGGCTATGGGCTTACTGAAACTTCTCCAGTAATATCTGCAGAAAATGCATACAAAAAAAGAAGTGGTTCAGTAGGATTTCCAATGGACAATGTAGAAGTTGAGATAGTAAATCAAGATGAAAATGGAATAGGAGAGATACGTGCGAAAGGACCAAATGTAATGTTAGGATATTATGAAAATGAAGATGCAACAAAAGAAGTACTAAAAGATGGATGGTTTTATACAGGAGATTTAGGATATTTTGATAAAGATGGCTATTTATTTATAACAGGAAGAAAAAAAGATATGATTGTTTTAAAAAATGGTAAAAAAGTATTTCCAGAAGAACTAGAAGTTTTAATAAATAGATTAGATTTAGTCGAAGAATGTATGGTGTTTGGTATGCCAGATGAAGAAGACAAAAATGATATAAAAATTTCAGTAAAAATAGTATATAATAAAGAAATAGCAAAGGAAAAATATCCTGATAAAAATGAAGAAGATTTAAGAAAAATAGTTTGGGAACAAATAAAAGAAATAAATAAAACATTTCCACCATATAAATATATAAAAAATATGATTTTTACAGATGAGGAACTTATTAAAACAACAACTAAGAAAATAAAAAGACAAGAAGAAATTAAAAAAATATTAGGTTAAACTAAGTTACAATACTTTTTTGATTTAACTTGTATAAGAATAATTTAAAAGCTACATGAATATTTTTCGTGTTGCTTTTATTTTTTTTAAATATATGATAAAATGTAAAAAATATTAGAAAAATTGGAGGAAAAATATGTTAAAAAATATAGAAATTAATTGTCATAGTTCAATAAAAATTAATACTGATAAAATAATATATATAGATCCATTTAAGATACAAAGTGAAAGTCATGATGCAGATATTATTTTAATAACACATGACCATTATGATCATTATTCACCAGAGGACATAGAAAAAATTCTAAATGATAAAACAGTAATTGTTGCACCCAAAACAATGGAAGAATTAATTGATATGAAAAAAGTAATATTAGTGGAACCAGAAAAAGTATATAATATTGAGGGGATAAAAATAGAAACAGTATTAGCATATAATGTAAATAAGCAATTTCATTTAAAAGAAAAAAATTGGTTAGGTTATATTATTGAAATTAATAAAATAAGATATTATATTGCAGGAGACACAGATATTACACCTGAAAATAAACAAGTAAAATGTGATGTTGCATTTATTCCTGTTGGGGGAACATATACAATGAATTATGAAGAAGCGGCAGAACTTACTAATATAATAAAACCAAAAATTGTTGTTCCTACACATTACGGAAGTATTGTTGGAACCAAAGAAGATGGAATACAATTTAAAAAACTAATAGATTCTGTAATAGAATGTAGAATCTTAATAAAACAAAAAATATAAAATGCTACTTGACAAAGTAGCAAAAAAAGTTTAAAATAGTTAGGTACCTAACTAAAGAAGGAGGAAAATAAAAATGGAACTAAATATAGTAAATCAATTAAAATTACTTGATATTGAAATAGGCAGAAAATTATTTTCTATAGCAAAATTAAATGAAATTGATCAACCACCTAGTCCGCTTCAAGGAAAAATATTAAAGTATATAGTAGAAAATGAAGGAAAAGAAATATACCAAAAAAACTTAGAAGAAAGATTTAATGTTAGTAAAGCAACAATATCAGAGGTACTGCAAACAATGGAAAATAATAAGCTAATTGAAAGAATACAAAATTCTCAAGATGCGAGGTTAAAGCAAATTATTTTAACTGAGACAAGTAGGAAAAGATTTAATGAAATGGAAAAAAGTTTTCGAATTTTAAATCAAGAATTAGAAAAAGGATTATCAGAAGAAGAAAAACAACAATTTATAGTAACATTAAACAAAATGAAAAATAATATAAAAAATAATATATAAAGAGGAGGAAAAATATGATAAAAAAATTAACTAAATCAATAAGAGAATATAAAAAAGATGCAATTTTAACACCAATATTTGTTGCTGTTGAAGTAATATTAGAAGTAATTATACCATTATTAATGGCCAATTTAATTGATGACGGCGTTTATAATGGAGATATGAATATGGTATATAAAATAGGAGTAGAACTAATAATCTGTGCAATTTTATCATTAATTTTTGGTATGCTTTCAGGAATTTCTGCTGCAAAAGCATCAGCAGGATTTTCCAAAAATTTAAGAGAAGACTTATATAAAAAGGTTCAAGAATTTTCATTTTACAATATAGACAAATTCTCTACAAGCAGTTTGGTAACAAGATTAACAACAGATATCAGCAATGTGCAAATGGCATTTCAAATGATAATTAGAATTGCTGTAAGAAGCCCACTTATGTTATTTAGCTCACTATTTTTTGCAATATCAATTAGTCCTAAATTATCATTAATATTTTTAATATTAATACCAATAATTGGTCTAGGGTTATACTTAATTGTAACACATACACATCCTATTATGGAAAAAATATTTAAAACTTATGATAAATTAAACAATGTAGTTGAAGAAAATGTTTCTGCGATACGAGTAGTAAAATCATTTGTATTAGAAGATGAAGAAAATAAAAAGTTTAACAAAGTTTCAAATACAATATATCAAGACTTTAGTAAAGCTGAAAAATTATTAGCGTTAAATAGTCCATTAATGCAATTTGCAATATATCTTTGCATACTATTAATTTCATGGTTTGGTGCAAAACTAATTGTAAATACAAATATGGTTGAATTTACAACAGGTGAACTTATGACAATGTTAACTTATTCTATTCAAATACTATCAAGTTTAATGATGTTATCAATGATTTTAGTTATTGTAACAATTTCAAAAGCATCAGCAGAAAGAATTGTAGAAGTATTAGAAGAAATTCCAGACATAAAAAATCCAAAAAATCCTGTAAAAACTGTTGCAAATGGTAGCATTGAATTTAAAAACGTTGGCTTTAGTTATATAAAAGATAAAAAAAGAGAAAGCTTAAAAAAGATTAATTTAAAAATCAAATCAGGAGAAACAATTGGAATTATTGGAGGAACAGGAAGTGGAAAATCAAGTTTAGTAAATTTAATTCCAAGATTATATGATGCAACAGAAGGTGCAGTATTAGTAGGAGAAATAAATGTAAAAAGATATGACCTAAATTCTTTAAGAAATGAAGTGGCATGTGTTTTACAAAAAAATGTATTATTTTCAGGAACAATAAGTGATAATATAAGATGGGGAAAAGAGGATGCAACAGAAGAAGAAATAAAAAGAGTTTGCAAAATAGCACAAGCAGATGAATTTATATGCAATTTCCCAGATGGTTATAACACATATATTGAAGAAGGTGGTACAAATGTATCTGGTGGTCAAAAACAAAGACTATGTATAGCTAGAGCATTATTAAAACATCCTAAAATACTTATACTAGATGATTCAACATCTGCAGTAGATACTAAAACTGATAATTTAATACGAAAATCTTTTGCAAGTGATATACCAGAAACTACAAAAATAATAATAGCTCAAAGAATATCATCTGTACAAGATTGTGATAAAATAGTTGTTATGAATAATGGTACAATTGACGCAATAGGAACACATGAAGAATTATTGAAAAATAATACAATATATAAAGAAGTATATGAATCTCAAACGAAAGGGAGTGATACTGATGAATAAACCACAAATAAAAAAAGGAACTATAAAAAGATTATTAAGCTATATTACAAAAAAATATAAAAAACAATTTATAGCAGTTTTTATATGTATAATTTTAAGCAGTATTGCTAATGTTTTTGGTTCATTATTTTTACAAACATTAATAGATGATTATATAACACCATTGCTTGGAATAGAAAATCCAGTATATACAGAACTATTAAAAGCAATAGGATTTATGGCAATGATTTATGTTGTTGGAATTATAAGTACATATTTATATAACAGAATAATGGCAGTAATATCACAGGGAGTATTAAAAGACATTAGAGATGAAATGTTTAACAAGATGGAAAAATTACCAATAAGGTATTTTGATACACATGCTCATGGAGATATTATGAGTCACTATACTAATGATACAGATACATTAAGACAGATGCTTTCACAAAGTTTACCACATATAATAATGTCTATAATGACTATTGTTGTTATATTTTTTGGAATGTTATATATGAGCCCAATATTAACTGGATTTGTAATAATATTTACAATATTAACAGTAATTATTACTAAAACAATAAGTTCAAAGAGTTCAAAATATTTCATAGGTCAACAAGTATCTTTAGGTAAAGTAAATGGATATATTGAAGAAATGCTAAATGGCCAAAAAGTAATAAAGGTATTTACACATGAAGAAAAATCAATAGAAGAATTTAAAAAATTAAATAATCAGTTAAACAAAGATATGTATTCTGCAAATAAATTTATTAATATTCTTATGCCAATAGCAAATAACTTAGGAAACTTACAATATGTATTAATTGCGATTATTGGAACAATTCTTACAATAAATGGAACTATAGACTTAACAATTGGTGTTATTATTTCTTTTTTACAACTTACAAGAAGTTTTACACAACCAATAAATCAAGTAATGAATCAATTAAATTCTGTAATTATGGCTTTAGCTGGTGCTGGAAGAATTTTTGAAATGTTAGATGAAGAACCAGAAAAAGATGAAGGATATGTAACACTTGTAAATGTAAAAAAAGAAAATGATAAACTTATTGAAACTGAAGAAAGAACAGGAATTTGGGCTTGGAAACATCCTCATCATGATGGAAGCATAGAATATGTGGAATTAAAAGGCCATATTGAATTAACAAATGTTGATTTTGGATATGAAGAAAATAAAATGGTATTACATGACATAAGTTTATATGCTAAACCTGGGCAAAAAATTGCATTTGTTGGAGCAACTGGTGCGGGGAAAACTACAATAACAAATTTAATTAATAGATTTTATGATATCGAAGATGGAAAAATTAGATATGATGGAATAAATATAAATAAAATAAAAAAAGCAGATTTAAGAAAATCGCTAGGAGTTGTATTACAAGACACTAATTTATTTACTGGAACAATAAAAGAAAATATTAAATATGGAAAAGAAGAGGCAACAGATGAAGAAGTAATAGAGGCTGCAAAACTCGCAAATGCACATGATTTTATTTTAAGACTACCACAAGGATATGATACAATGCTTTCTGGAAATGGTTCAGAATTATCACAAGGTCAAAGACAATTAATATCTATTGCTAGAGTAGCAATAAACAATCCGCCAGTTATGATTTTAGATGAAGCAACTTCAAGTATAGATACTAGAACTGAAAAAATTGTTCAAGATGGAATGGATAAATTAATGGACGGAAGAACAGTTTTTGTTATTGCTCATAGACTTTCTACTGTAAGAAATTCAAAAGCAATTATGGTTTTAGACCATGGAAGAATTATTGAAAGAGGAAATCATGAAGAATTAATAGCCCAAAAAGGTCAATATTATCAGTTGTACACAGGTGCATTTGAACTAGAATAAAAATATTTATCAATAAATTAGCACTCTTGTATTGACATTGCTAAGATTATATGTTATACTTATATTTGTAAATAAAAAAGAGCACATTCTATGTAAAAGTATGTGCTTTTTGCATAGGATATAGACATATGTACAAAATTTAATAGGAGGTGTATATTATGAATATTCAAAAATTTACACAAAAATCATTAGAAGCAATACAGAATGCACAAACAATAGCAACAGAAAATCAAAATGCACAAGTAGAACAAGAGCATTTATTATTAGCATTATTAGAACAAGAAAATAGCTTAATAAAAGAACTAATTAAAAAAATAGGAGATGAAGAAGTACTAGAACAAACTATAAGAAATAAAATAAACAACAAGCCTAAAATAACAGGTGGAGCACGTCCAAATGATGGAATATATGTAGCACAAGATGTTGACCAAGTTTTAGCAAATGCTGAAACAACAGCTAAAAAAATGAAAGACGAATATGTTTCTGTTGAACATATTATGCTAGCTATTTTTGATAACCCAAATAGAGAAATTAAAGAACTTTTTAGAACATATAATATAAACAAAAATGATTTCTTAAAGGCATTATCGCAAGTTAGAGGTAATACTAGAGTAACAACAGATAATCCAGAAGAAACATATGATGCATTAAAAAAATATGGACAAGATTTAGTACAAATGGCAAGAGAACAAAAATTAGATCCAGTTATAGGCAGAGATGATGAAATAAGAAATGTTATAAGAATTTTATCAAGAAAAACTAAGAATAATCCATGTTTAATTGGTGAACCGGGTGTGGGAAAAACAGCGATTGCAGAAGGATTAGCTTTAAGAATAGTTAGAGGAGATGTTCCAGAAGGATTAAAAGAATGTACAATATTTTCACTAGACATGGGGGCTTTAGTAGCAGGAGCTAAATATAGAGGTGAATTTGAAGAAAGGCTAAAAGCAGTATTACAAGAAATTAAAAAGAGTGAAGGCAAAATTATTTTATTTATAGATGAAATTCACACAATAGTAGGAGCAGGAAAAACTGATGGAGCAATGGATGCTGGAAACTTATTAAAACCAATGTTAGCAAGAGGAGAGCTACATTGTATAGGAGCTACTACATTAAATGAATATAGACAATATATTGAAAAAGATCAAGCTCTTGAAAGACGTTTTCAACCAGTTCAAGTAGATGAACCATCAGTGGAAGATACAATATCAATTTTAAGAGGTTTAAAGGAAAGATATGAAGTATATCATGGTGTTAAAATTTCAGATAATGCTCTTATTACAGCCGCAACCTTATCACATAGATATATATCAGATAGATTTTTACCAGATAAAGCAATAGATTTAATTGATGAAGCATGTGCTTTAATAAAAACAGAAATGGAATCAATGCCAACAGAACTTGATGAAGTTTCAAGAAAAATCATGCAATTAGAAATAGAAGAAACAGCATTAAGCAAGGAAAAGGATGAAATATCAAAAGAGCGTTTAGCAGATATTCAAAAAGAAAAATCAGAACTAAAGGCAAAATTTGATGGAATGAAAGCTAAATGGGAAAACGAAAAGCAAGCAATTGGAAAAGTTCAAAAATTGCGTGAAGAAATAGAACAAGTAAATGCACAAATAGAAAAAGCAGAAAGAAATTATGAACTAAATAAGGCAGCAGAATTAAAATATGGTAAATTACCAGAATTACAGAAAGAATTAGAAAAAGAAGAACAAAAAGCTGAGAAAGAAAAAGAAGATGGATTACTTAGAAATAAAGTGACAGAAGATGAAATTACAAAAATAATCTCAAGATGGACAGGAATACCTGTAGCAAAACTTATGGAAGGCGAAAGAGAAAAAATTTTGAATCTTGATAAAATACTTCATAAAAGAGTTATAGGACAAGATGAAGCTGTAGAAAAAGTATCTGAAGCGATAATACGTTCAAGAGCAGGAATAGGAGATCCAAGAAGACCAATAGGATCATTTATGTTTTTAGGACCAACTGGTGTTGGAAAAACTGAACTTGCAAAATCTTTAGCTGAAGCCTTATTTGATGATGAACATAATATTATAAGAATAGATATGTCAGAATATATGGAAAAATATTCTGTTTCAAGATTGATTGGTGCTCCTCCAGGATATGTAGGATATGAAGAAGGTGGACAGTTAACAGAAGCAGTTAGAAGAAAACCATATTCAGTAGTATTATTTGATGAAATAGAAAAAGCACATCCAGATGTATTTAACATTTTATTACAAGTTCTTGATGATGGTAGAATAACAGATTCTCAAGGTAGAACAGTAGATTTTAAAAACACAATAATAATATTAACATCAAATTTAGGATCTGAATATATACTAGACGGAATTGAGGAAAATGGCGAAATTTCTGAAGATGCAAAATCAAAAGTAGAAACATTATTAAAGCAAAATTTCAGACCAGAATTTCTAAATCGTTTAGATGAAATTGTACTTTATAAACCGCTTCAAAAAAATGAAATTTCAAAGATATTAGATTTATTACTAAATGACCTAGAAAAAAGACTTGAAGATAAACATATAAAATTACAATTAACACCATCTGCAAAAGATTACTTAATTGACAATGGTTATGACGGAATCTATGGTGCAAGACCATTAAAAAGATTTGTTCAAAAGAAACTTGAAACATTAATTGCCAAAAAAATACTATCTCAAGAAATTTTACCAAATTCAACAGTAATAGTAAAATGTGAGAATAATGAATTAAATATATAAAAAATATAAAATAGCAAGAAACACTTGCTATTTTTACAGAGTGTTGACAAAGTATATAAAAAATTTTGTTAACACTCTTCTTTTTTTAGTAGTATTCATAATTTTATAAATAA
>CALXZB010000018.1 GCA_944393125.1 uncultured Clostridia bacterium
TTAATATTACATTCAGACCAAGGATGGCAATATCAAATGAAGCAATATCAAGCATTATTAAAAGAAAAAGGAATAAGGCAAAGTATGTCTAGGAAAGGAAACTGCTTAGATAATTCACTAGCAGAAATTTTCTTTGGTTTACTAAAATCAGAATTATTTTATATAAAAGAATATAAAACAATTGAGGAATTAGAAAAAGATATAATAGAATATATAGATTATTATAATAACAAAAGGATAAAAAGCAAATTAAAAGGAATGAGTCCTGTACAATACAGAACTCACTCCCAAAGAGTTGCTTAGTACCTAGTCAAAAAATGTCCAATTTTTTGGGTTCAGTACATTTATTTTCTGATTGATTTTTGTATCTGTAGTTCGAACAGATTCGTTATTGGTGCGGATGAAGGGACTTGAACCCCCACGTCGTTGACACTGGTTCCTAAGACCAGCGCGTCTGCCAGTTCCGCCACATCCGCATATAAATTATTGACAATGTATATAATAGCACAATTAATTTTTATTGTCAATAATTTTAAGCTATTTTTAAAAACTTTTTATTTAAATAATTCTTTTCCATCTTTCAAATAATCTATTCCTGAGAATATTGTTGCTATAACTGATACAACTAACATTATTGTTGACATTATATTTATTATAAATTGTCCTGATGTCATATATATAGCAGCTGAATTTACTTGCATTTCTGCCTCACTTGCAACTCTAAATACAAATTGTCCAAATTGAAAACTATCTAAAAAGCAACAAATTATAGCAATCATTTGTGTAACTGTTTTTAATTTTCCCCATATTGATGCTGCAATAACCTTGCTACCTTTTTCAACAGCCACTAGTCTATATCCTGATACTATGAATTCTCTAAACAATACAATAATTGGTATCCATGATGGAATTTTATTATACTCAACTAAAATTATCAGTGCAGATAAAACTAATATTTTATCTGCAATTGGGTCTAAAAACTTTCCAAAAGTTGTTACTTGATTTCTGCTTCTTGCAATATATCCATCAAGTTTATCTGTTATTGATGCAACTATAAAAATGATATTCATTATCCAAAAAGCTGTTGATATTCCTAGAAAATTACCCGGTATTTGACATATACCATCTATAATTGGAATGCACATCATTACTAATACTAATATTATTCTAAAAATTGTTAACTTATTTGCTAAATTTAATTTCATTTTAAGACTCCTTTAATATTTCTATTGCTCTTTGTAGTTGTGTATCATTTTCTTCTGTTACAGTAAACGCATTTACTCCTTCTGGTAACTCTACTATTTCATTTGGTTCAATTCCTATACCATTAATTTTATTTCTATTTGGAGTATAATATTCATGAGTAGTTAATTTTAATCCACTTCCATCGCTAAATGTCATAAGTTGTTGTATAACCCCTTTACCGTATGTAGTAGTTCCTACAATTGTAGCTTCATTCAAATCTTTAAGTGCTCCTGCTAAAATCTCTGATGAACTCGCTGTATTTCCATTTACAAGCATAACAATTGGCATATCTATTAATATATCTTGTTTTGCTTTTTCAATTTCTTCATTTTTATTTTTATCTGCTGTTATTAGTAATTCTTTTCCCTTTGGCACTATGTAATCAGCAATTTCTAATGCTTGATCTACTAATCCTCCACCATTATTTCTTAAATCTATTATCAATGAAGTTATTCCCTCATTTTTTAAATTTTCATACTTACTTTTAAAATCTTCAGCTGTTTCTTCATCAAAACTTGTTATTTGAATATATCCAATATTGTCCTGTAATTTTTTTGCTATAATTGGATTTGTAACAACTTTTTTTCTAGTTATTTCAAATGATTTAATTTCTTGTTTTCTTAATATTTCTAATTTTACAGTAGTACCTTCTTCTCCTTTAATTGCTGTAGACGCATTATTAATATCATTTCCTGTATATTTTATTCCATCTACACTTACTATAATATCTCCTGCCATTAAACCTGCTTCCTCAGCAGGGCTGTCTTTTATAACTCCTATAATATCTATTGTATTATCTTCTAAATTAGATGTCATATATACACCAATTCCAACATAATTCCCTTTTAAGTTTACAGAGTATTCTTCCATTTCTTCTTTTGTAATATATTCAGTATATGGATCTTCTAGGCCTTCAACATATCCTTTAATTGCTGAAGTTGCTATTTTTTCTTCATCAATATCATTTAAATAGTATTTATCTAAAATTTGCTTTATATAATCTATAGTTTTAGATATATCTTCACTTGAGGATGAATTATTTAGTAGTAAAGATAAGTCATATGTACTTAAATTATATTTATTTGTAATGTACATTGTTGTAAGAATAAATGTTAAAAATATTGTTAGAATTATTAACATTAATGTTTTATATATTCTTTGTTTTTTTAAATATTTTTCTTCTTCCATTTTTGACCTTCCTTTTAATAATTAATTACATGTAGTTTAATGGGTTAACTCTTGAATCTTGTCCGTATGCTGTTGCACTAGATTTATAATTATATGGTGACTTTCTTACTTCAAAGTGTAAGTGTGGTCCTGTTGAATTTCCAGTATTTCCACTAAGCATTATTTTTTGACCTTTTTTTACTGTATCTCCTGGACTAACTACAATTGAACCTCTCGTACCATGGCAATAGTATGATTGTAATCCATTTGCATGTCTTATTACAACATAAGTTCCGTAGCTATTTGTTAAATTGGCTGTTGACATTACAACACCTTCTGCTGCTGCATATACAGGTGTTCCTACAGGTATTCCATAATCAATAGCTCCATGGAATTTTCCACTTGAATAATATGCTTTTGCAGTTATATTGTTTGAATTAACAGGTGATGAGAAAAATCCTGAACCTGCTGGCACATTTTCTAAATCATTTATTTGTTGTTCATATTTTTTTTCTGCTTCTTCTATATCTTTTGCTATTTGTCTATTAGCTTCTTCTAATTCTTCAATCTCTTTTTGTAATTCTTTTTCTTCTGCAGTTAAATTAGCTGCTTCATCATCTTTCTCTGCTTTTAATTGCTTTAGTTCTTTTTCAATTTTTTCTTGCTCAGCAAGAGATACTTCTAATTCTGATTTATTTGCTTCTAATTCAGTTTTTTCTTGTTCTATCTGTGCTTTTTGATCTTTAATTGATTGAATTAATTGTTTGTCATATTCTAATAATTCTGATGCACAATAATATTTTGCTAAAAATTCTGTCATACTAGAAGCACTTAAAAGTATTTCTAAATAAGAAGTTTCTCCACTTTCATATATTGCAATTAATCTTGCATCAACTAACTCCTGTTGTTTATTATATTCTGCTTCTTTTGTTTCTATGTCATTTTTCTTTTCTTCTATTTGTGTTTGTAAATTATTAACATTTTTCTGTAATTCATTCTTTTTAGTTTCAGCCTCTGATATTTGTTCTATTAAGCCTTCAACAGCTTTCATTGCTTCAGATTTTTGTGCTTCTATTTCTTCTTGTTTTTTCTTAATTTCTTCTATTTGTTCATCATTTTCTGCTTGCTCATTTTGAAGTTTTTCTTTTTCTGTTAAAGCATATACATTAACATTTTGAATAATTAATATAAGAGTTAAAACTATTCCAATTATTCGATATAGTACTTTTTTCATTATTTTCATCCTTCCTTTATTATTATTTATTCTTTAGCTCTTTTAATTTAATTAACTTCTTCTTGTTCTGTATTTTCATTAGTATTTTCATCTTGTAACAAAAAATTTAGTGGATTCACAGTTTGTCCATTAACCCTTATTTCGAAATGAGCATGAGGTCCTGTTGAATATCCTGTTGATCCAACTTTTAAAACTTCTGTCCCTGTTCTTACTACTTGCCCAATTTGAACTAAGATTTCACTTCCATGAGCATATAGAGTTTGTACTCCACCACCATGATCTAAAATAACCATGTTTCCATATGCTGTATTATAAGTTGCTTTTACGACAATTCCATTTGCTGCTGCAACAAAACTTGCTCCTAATGGTGCTCCTACATCTACCCCTGTGTGTAATTTATATGCACCTGTTATTGGATGTACTCTCATTCCATATTGTGATGTAATTTGAGTATATCCTGGTACTGGCCAGTTCATGGCTCCTCCCATATAGTCCTCGCTTATAGTGTTTAATGCTAGTAATTTTATTTCTGCTTCTATTTCTTCTACTTGACTATTATATTCATCAATCTTATTCTGTAATTCTTGTTCTTCTTTTGTTAATTTACTTATATAATATTCTCGTAATTTTTTTGTGTTTTCTAATACTTGATCTTTTTTCGAAGCAGATTGTTTATTTACTATTACTTGTTGTTTCTTTTCTTTCAATATTTCTTGAATTGTCTCTATTTCTTGTTTTTGCTTCTTTACTGTTTCTAGTAATTCTTTATCATATTCAGCAAGTTCTTTCATTGCATAATATGTTGATAAAAACTCTGTAATACTTCTAGCTTCTAGTACTACTTGTAAAAAGTGAAGTTGTGGTGTTTCATACATTTGTATAAGTCTTGCATCTAATAAATCTTGAATTGAATCATACTCTTTTTGAACTGCTTCCAATTTTTCTTCATTTTCTGCTATCTGAGATATTAATTCTTCTACTTCTTCATTTATTTGATTTAATTCTTCCTGTGATTGTGCAATTTCATTATTTACTTCTTGTAGTTGTTGCATATTAGTAGATATTTCTTCTTGAACTGCTTGTAATCTATTATTTGTTTCATTTAGAGCTGTAGTAATTTCATTTGACTGCTCCTGTAAGCCTGTAAGATTTTCTGCATATGCGCAAATACATAGACTACAAATTATAATTAGTATCACAATTGTTAATAAACATTTGCGCATTTTACCATTTCCTTTCTATTAATTACTACACTTCCAAATATTTTCTCATTGATATTCCACTTCCAAGAGCACCAATTCCAATTCCAAGTCCTAAGTACACAACTAAGATTAGATTGAACATATCTTTAAATTCTAATAGTTTCCAATGTGCTAATTCTAAAAATGATGTTTCAGCTAGTTTACCTGCAATTCCTGTGTATGCTAATCCTATAATTCCAACTGATAATAGTCCTGATATAATTCCAATAATTATACCTTCTACTAAAAATGGCCATCTTATAAAGCTGTTAGTTGCTCCTACATATTTCATTATTGATATTTCTTTTCTTCTAGCATGAACTGTTAATTTTATTGTATTAGATATTATTGATACAGATATTATTATTAATAATATTAATATTCCAGCAGTTACAGTTCTTACTCCTTTAGCTAAGCTTATTATTTGTGAAATTACCTGATTTGCTGATACTATATTTTTTACATGTGGCAATTGATTAATGCTTTCTTGTACTTCATTATTTAATTCCAAATCTGTTAATGTTACATCATATGCAACAGAAAATATATTCCTATCTTCATATCCTTCTATTAATTCATCACCTAACATCTCTTTCATATAATCTAGTGCATCTTCTTTTGATACAAATTCAGCGTTTCTTACTCCTTCGATTGAAAGAATTTCATTTCCTAATTGTTCAATATCTTCTTCTGTCGCTTCATTATCTATTATTACTCTTATTTCCTGTGCTTCTGCTACATTTTCTACAAATGAATTTATATTTTCACCTATTACAAAAAATAATCCAAAAACAATCATTGTTGCACACATTATCATTAATGATGAAATTGTTGATTTTTTATTTTTGAATAAATTTTTTATTCCTTCTCCTATTAAATAATTTATTACATTAAATCTCACAATCATACCCACCTTTTCTATCATCTTTGACAATTACACCTTTATTTATGTGTATTACCCTTTTTTTCATTTGATCTACTATATCTTTAGCATGTGTTGCTACTACTACTGTTGTTCCCCTCAAATTTATCTCGTTTAATAAATTCATTATATCCCATGCCGTATCAGGGTCTAAGTTTCCTGTTGGCTCATCAGCTATTATCATTGTTGGATTGTTTACTAATGCTCTTGCTAATGCTACTCTTTGTTGTTCTCCTCCAGATAGTTCATTAGGGTACATTTTAGCTTTTCCACTTAGTCCTACTAAAGATAATACCATTGGTACTTGTCTCCTTATGTGCTTTGGTGTTGCTTTTACTATATACATTGCAAATGCAACATTTTCATATACTGTCTTATCTGGTAATAGCCTAAAGTCTTGGAATACTACTCCCATACTTCTTCTTAAATATGGTACTCTGTTTGGTTTTAAAAATGTTGTATCTTTACCATTTATTATTATATTTCCTGAAGATGGTTCTTCTTCCTTTAATATTAATTTTATTAATGTTGATTTTCCGCTTCCTGATGTTCCTACTAGGAATGCAAATTCTCCTTTTTCTATCTTGAAACTTGCATTTTTTACAGCTTCTGTTCCAGTTCCATACTTTTTACATACATTTTTAAATTCTATCATTTTTTTACCTTTTCCTTTATTTTTTCATAATTTTCATTCTCTTTTATAATATCAATAATGTTGTTTTTTTGCAATAGTTATATTCCAAAAAAATGATAGAAAAAAATCTTTTTTTCTTTTTTTCTATCATTTTTCTCATTTTTTCAGTTAATTTGTTTTTTTGTGAATTTTTTGTGAATTTTTATAAATAAGTATCTTTTGGTTTAATTATTATCTATAAACTCTGAAACTATGTTTAAAATATTTCCCGTGTTTTTTATATATTCTTTAGGTATAAAATCAGGTACAATTTTTAATGCACTTTCTAATTTTTCTACATTATCAATTCCTATTATATACCCTAAATCATCAAATGATTTTATAATGTCTATTTGATGGTCATTAACATGTTCCTTGTATTTCTTTAATCGAGGTACTGCTATAACTTTTTTATTTTTCTCTATTGCTGTAATAATTGAGCCAACTCCTCCATGTGTTATGATTAAATCTGCTTTATTTATTAATTCATTTAGTTCATTTACTGGTAGTTGTGTATACATTTTCATATCTTTGCTTTCAAATTTTGTATATCCTTTTTGAACTATTACTTCATCTTTAATATTTCCATTATCAATATTTTTTTGTATTTCTTCTAATAACCTGTGAAAACTATTATTCTGCGTTCCTAATAGTACTAATATCATTAGTATATTGCACCTCCATATATAGCTTTTGGATATAATTCTAACATTTCTTTCCATTGTACAATAAACAGGTCTGCTATAGGGTATATTAGTTTTCCTGTTGCTGTTTTTCTGTTTCTATTTGCAAATGTTTCTATGTATATTATTTTACTTCCAAATATTTTTCCTAAATAGCACATTGGACCAGCTGTGTGTGTTCCTGTTGTTACAATATATTTAGGTTTTATTTTAAAGTATAAATATACTGTTTTTATACATAAATAGGTATATATAAATATATATCTGAATATTTTTTTCCTTGTACCATATGGTAAGTATGATATTTTTTCTCCATATTTATTTTTTAATGTTTCTGTACTTTTGTCTTTTTCTGTTATTATGTGATAATCATATTTTTCAAATAAAGGACTTAATTGTTGTAATTCATTAAAATGCCCTCCTGTACTTGATATAAATAAAACTTTTTTATTTTTCATTATTTATTTTATGACTTTTTATTGAAGCCATAACTCCTTTCTTTAATTTGGCTCAAAAATAGAGACATAATTTGGTATAATCATGTCTCTATTATACTTCTGTTTTTATTTGATTGTCAAGAAATTTAAACTTAGATTTAAAAACCATAAAACTCCATTTTATTTCTATATTTGTTTTTTTCTTTAATAGTTCTAACTATTAATTTATTCTTTTTTTGTTTTCTTCCCAACGTTTTTGGCTTTCTTCCCAGCGTTTTTGACTTTTTTCCCAACGTTTTTGACTTTCTTCCCAGCGTTTACTCATTTCGTTTCTAAATTCTCTTAAATCTTCTCTAAGATCATTTATTGCTTTTAATATTTGGATAAATTGTTCATCATTCATATGTAATACCTCCTCGTAATTTTTTTGGGTTTATGGCTGATTTTTGATTTTAAATTTTTTATGACCTAAATAATAATAAAAATTTGAAAAAACAGTAAAATAATTTTTACTAGTTAATTATACTATCTATATAATTTATTGTCAACAAAAAAACCGGCATAATTTCCGGTTTTTGTTTATGCTCTTGGATGAGCTTTTTTATAAATATTTTTTAACGATTCATCTTGAAATTGCATATATATTTGTGTAGATAATATATCAGAATGACCAAGCATTGTTTGTATTGATTTTAAATCTGCTCCATTTTGTAGTAAATGTGTAGCAAAAGAATGTCTTAAAACATGTGGAGTAATATCTTTTTCTATATGAGCTTGTTCTTTATAATATTTGATAATTTTCCAAAATCCTTGTCTTGTTAAACGTTGACCATTTACATTTACAAAAAGTGCTTTCTCATTTTCATCTTTTATCATTGTTGGTCTAGCATTTGATATATATTCTTTTAATGCTTTTAATGACATATTTCCAATAGGTATAGTTCTTTCTTTTTTATTATTTCTACAAGTAACATATCCTGTTTCAGTATTTACATCTTCAAGATTTAATGAGATAATTTCAGTAACTCTCATTCCTGTTGCATATGCAAATTCTAGCATTGCTTTATCTCTTGTACCTTTCAAATCAACATTTTTTGGTTGTTCTAATAATAATTCTACTTCATTTGATGTTAATACACTAGGTACTCTTTTTTCTATTTTAGGTGATTGAATTCCTTCAGTTGGATCTTTTTCTACATTTTTATTTTTGGTTTCATATTGATAGAAAGATCTAATTGATGCTAATCCTCTTGAAATTGTTGATGCCTTTTTTCCTATTTGTTGCATATATTTAATATAGTCTTTTATTTCTTCTCCTGTAAGTTTATTGTAATTTTCTTCGTTTTCTTCTACATATTTTTCGAATTGCACTAAATCTCTTTTATAGGATTGAAGTGTATTTGTTGATACCTTCTTTTCTTCTTCTAAAAATTTAAAAAATAAGTTTAACTGTTCTTCCATTTCTTCCCCCACCTATGTTTAATTTAAATTGTCTTATATCGATTATATTTACATAATTGATATACCTCTTTTGTTATATCAAATTTTTATAAAAATGTAAATAGATTTTTATATTTTTTAAAAATATTTTATCAAATTTATTATTAATCTATAAGATATTCCTATTTTAACTACTGATGATATTATCAAACTTATTAGAATAATTATAGATATTAGACTATGCTTTATTATTGAAATTTTTATATTCTCTTTTCTTCTATCTTTTATAATTGATTTGTATAATTTAATACTACTTACCCCAAGAATCATTAGAGCTGGTATAAATATTATATTTTGTAGAAGAATAGATATCCCTATAAATATTAATGCCTTTATTCTCCCTAGAGTAAATACACAAGAAGCAATAGTATATCCTAAGCAAAAGCCTCTAAATAATATTACACCCAAAACAATAGGTATTCCAATAATAGTTGTTCCTGCAAACCATATTAGTATTACTAATATTATATTATTTTTTATATCTTTTTGTAGTTCTTTAAAATAGTTTTCATTTTGTAAACTCTTAGTTTCATCTATATATGTATTTATATAATTCTTAATTTCACTTTTATCCTCAGTTTGATTTATAAGCATTACTCCTAGAAAAATTCCTACAATAAATATTATTGCAACTATAAAATAAGACTTTGCATTATCTAAAATATCATTTTTAATTATTGTACAAATCTCATTTTTTTTCTTTTGCATAGCCTTCTCCTTATAAAATTTATTATATATAAAACCATATAAAGTTTTATACATAATGTCTATGCAATAATATAATTTTTAGAACTAAGATACAGTTACTTTTCCATAGTTGCCTCCTCCACCAGATGCAACTTTCATATTTCCAGTACGAGCATTAACTATGTTTTTAGACACCTTCTCACCAACAACAGCTTCAATATCATCTTCTGATAATTTATGTAATATATTCATTTCTGTTTCAAAATGGTCTAACAATTTTTCAATTGTTTTTCCTCCAATACCAGGAATGAAATTTAATGGAATTTGATATATATATGGTGGTCTATTTTGTGGGCTTAATGTTTCTTCTTTGTCTTTAATCAATTCAATTCTATCAAAAACACCAAATGTTACTTTATCACTTCCACACTTTGGGCAGATTTCAACAGGTTGTTTTGTTTCTATTGTGCTATTACAATTATCACAATGTGTTCTGTGATACTTTCCTAGCTTAGGATCTAGGCCGTAATTAGCTAATACTTTTCTTCCTTCTTCATTTTTTAAAGCTTTTACAACTTCCTTAAAACTTATATCTTCTACTTGTAATTTATTATATTCTCTTGCTATTTTAGGCAATGAATGTGCATCTGAATTTGTAACAAAAGTTTTACTTTCTAGTTCTGATATCATATCTGCTAAAAAAGTATCTGAACTTAAACCTAATTCAACAGCAAAAATTTTATCATATTTTTCTTTAAATATATCTTTTATTCTATCTGTACAATTTCCATAATAACTTTTAAATGGTGTGAATATATGTGCTGGAATTAAAATTCCATTATATTTTTCAACTATATCTATAAGCTCATATCCTGAAACATCAGATCTTTGTGTACTTAAAGTTATATTTTTTATATGTTTGCTCATTTCGTCTGAAAATCCTTTTATATCACTCAAATGTGGAAAGAAACATACATTATGAGCAGCACCACTTTTTCCATTTCTACCTTTTTCTGATGTTTCTACTTCACTCCCTAATAATATACATACTTTATCTTTATATATTATTCCTCCATCTTTTAATTCGTAGGCATCTCCTGTTTTTAAAAAATTTTCAATATCTTCAATTACATATGGAGATGCACAGTCTATTATTCCTACTATATTTATTCCTTTTCTTTCTGCACATTCTTTTGCAATATTAGCAAAATTCAAACTTCTAGCAGCTGTTATTTTTATTGGTTTTCCTTTTTCACTTCTTCCTATATGAACGTGTAAATCTGCAAATACTTCGTACATTTTTATCCCTCTCTTAATCATTTTCATTAATATGTTTTAATATTTTTTCTTCACTCTCTGCTGTAAATAAAGCTCTATTTGCTCTCTCTCTTTCTTTCGCTTTAATTCCACGTAATTTATCTATTTTTTCATCTACACTTGGAGAATATTCTAAATCAATCTTTTTTACAAATTCAGTAATTGATTTAGATTCTCTCATCAATTTTTGAAGTCTAGCAAAAGCAGTAGTATTTACAGCACCATGTATTTCTACTTTTTCCATGCAGTTAACAAAATCTCTAAATGTTTCCAGATATTTATTATATTCTGATTTTAAGTTTCTATATTCTATTAAAACCATTGCTTCATCTGGATTAAGAGCTATTCTTTCTGGTCTATCTATAAGCATTCCACCAAAATTATCAATAAGTTCAAGTATATCACTTTCATTTTCTCTTGGTTTTAATCCACTATATCTGTTTACACCCTCACAAATTCTGCAGAATTTTTCATCAAAACCTAATTTAGCTAAATGTTCTGCTCCTTCTTTTGCATATGTTTTTAATCTACCAATTTTTTGTGCATCATCTACTTTTTTACAATTGCACAATAAACATGCTGTTAAAACTAAATTATTATCTACTTTTATTTGAGTATATTTTAAAAACATTCTAGCTATTTCTGTCTTAAAAACTATTGATTTGTCAAAATTTATACCTAATTTAGGTGCTAGAAAATATATTATTTCTATTTTTGATATTAAATCTTTTTCATTTAATATATATTTTGCAACTTCTTCCATATTTTCCCCTCTTCTGTTTAATTAAAAAATTTATTAAAATCTGATTCACTTAATTTTTCTTTTCTCATTAATTCTGTTGCAATTGCATGAAGTGTTTCTACATTTTGTTTTAATATTTCTTGAGCATCTCTATAAGCTATATCTATTAATCTTTTGACTTCTTTTCCTATAGCATCTTGTATATTATCTCCAAACATTTGATATTCAATTTGTCCATCATTGTCTTTTAAAGATATTGGTCCTATAACATCACTCATACCATATACAGTAACCATATCTTTTGCAATTTGTGTTGCAACTTCAATATCATTACTTGCACCTGTTGAAATATCATTTAATATTAATTTTTCTGCAGCTCTTCCTCCCAATAATGCAATAAGTTTTTCTTCCATTTCTGTTTTAGATATATAATATTTATCTTCATCTGATTTATACATTGTATATCCTCCAGCCATACCTCTTGGAATTATAGAAACCTCTTTTACTGCTGTTTGAGTTGGTAAAAATTGACTTACTATTGCATGTCCAGCTTCGTGATATGCTGTTAGTTTTTTATCTTTTTCTGATATTTTTCTACTTGTTTTTTCTAGTCCTACTGTTACTTTTTTTAGAGCCTCATCTAAATCGTCATTTGTTATAGCTTTATGCTCTTTTTTAGTTGCTATAATTGCTGCTTCATTTAAAATATTAGCAAGTTCTGCTCCTGTAAATCCTGCTGTATCTTCTGCAATACTTTGTAAAGATACTTCATCTGCTAATTTTTTATCTTTTGCATGTATTTTTAAAATATCTTCTCTTCCTTTTAAATCTGGAGCAGGAATAGTTACTTGTCTATCAAATCTTCCTGGTCTTAAAAGTGCTTTATCTAACATTTCTGGTCTATTTGTTGCTGCTAAAACTATTATTGTTTCTTCTGATGAAAATCCGTCCATTTCTACTAGCAATTGATTAAGTGTTTGGTTATTTTCTGATTCTGCTCCACTATTACTACTTCTTCTTGAACCAATTGCATCAATTTCATCAATAAAAACAATACATGGAGATAATTTTCTTGCTTTATCAAACAATTTTCTTACTCTTGATGCTCCAAGTCCAGCAAACATTTCTATAAATTCTGAACCGCTCATTGATATAAATGGAACATCTGCTTCTCCTGCTATAGCTTTTGCTATTAATGTTTTTCCTGTTCCTGGTTTTCCATATAATAAAACACCTTTTGGAATTTTAGCTCCCATTTCTGTAAATCTTTTAGGATTTTTTAAAAATTCTACTAATTCTTTTAATTCTTCTTTTTCTTCTGTCAATCCTGCAATATCATCAAATGTAATTTTAGTTTTTCTTTCTGTGTCATTATAAACTTCGCCTTTATCTCCTAATCCTTGCATTTTAAATATCATTATAAATAATGCAACCATAATTAATGTTGGTAACATTGAAAATATATATGATGGTAATTGTGATATTATACTTCTTTGTTTTTGTTCTAATTCTATTTGTTTTTCTTCTAATTTAGGTTGTATTGTTTCAATAAATACTTCCGTATTTGGTATTATTGCAGTTTTTTCTTTTTCTACATCTTTTAGTTTTACTTTTAGGGTTGTACTTCCTACTGTCATCTCAATTTTTTCTACTGAGTCATTATTAATTTCATTCAATAATTCTGAATATGTTAATACATTTTCTTCTGAATTGCTTTCTTTATTTGATTTATACATAAATAATATAATAAGAGCTGTTAAAGCTATAATGAGCAATATTGAAAGAAAAGTTAATATTTTATTAAATATTTTATTATTTTTATCTTTGTCTTTATTCATAATCTTAATTCCTCCCTTAGATTAAGCTTCTGAGCCTTGTGGTTCATCATTTTCTTCATTATCTTTTGTATCTTTGTTTTCATTTTTCTTATCTTTTTTATTTTCTTTTTTATCTTCATTTTCTGATTCTTTACGTTCTTGTTCTTTTTCTATTTCTTCTCTTACTTTTACTTGTGTTTGCTTTATTTTCTCAACTTCTTGCATCTTTTTTATTAAATCATCTTTTAAAATAAATATTGCAGCAGCTAAGTATATATATGAAATAGTTATATATGCTACTTGGAAATATGTTATAGTAAAGTCTATAAAATAATTTGTTATTATATATATAACATTTAAGATAATTGGTAATGTTAGTGAATATATTGCCATATTATATATTGCAACAAATCTAATCTTAATTCTTGCTAGTGTTGATGTTATCCATCCTAATATGGCTATTTCTAAAGAATTTAATAACATAACAATTATATTTACTATTAACATATACAAATATACAGAAATTCCATATTTAGTGTAAAAGCTAATCATTTCTTTACTAGTTAAATATGATACTAAGTCTTGTTTATTAAATGTTTCTATGTTTTCTCCCATATAACTTGCTATAAAATCGTTGTATGTATATTCTTGCCTTATTGTATTGTTTTCGTCTGTTTGATTTTTTAGTATTATTTCATTATTATAAAATAAAATCATTGTTCCAATTGTAATATTTTCGTTCTCTATTTCTTGTTTTTGCTCATCTGTTTCTGCTGAAGTATTTATTACAATTTTTTCAACTCCAATATCATTTATATCTTCTAAGACTATTGTTTCTTGATTTTCCATTGATATTTTTCCATCAGTATATGAAAAGTCAGGAATATTATCTTGAATATATATTGATAAATCTTTTATTATTGTTTTCATTTGTAATACTGTTCCTATTGCAACAAATACAGTAACTATTGCTGTTAAAGTTATCAAATATTTTATTGCTGTTTTTAATCCTTCTATTGCCATATCTGGATATTGTTCAAATTTAGTTATTGAATACCATACTTTTTTAAAAAAATTATTTTCTTTTTTATTCATATTATTTCCTTTTCTTTAATAATTTAGGTTTTTGGTTTTGCCTATAAACCTTTAGATATATTCTCTTGTAATACAACTATCTACAAGCATTGGACTAACTTCTAATTTAACTTCATCATTTATATTTATATTTTTTCCTGTTACATCAACACTAATATGAAACATTCCTAATCTTCCTAAAACTTTACATTTTTGATTATTTATATTTACATATATTTGTTGTTTTTTAAATATATTTTTTATATCTCTAACTATATATCTTATTTTATCTATTGGTCTAAACATATCTTTGTCCACTTTTACATTAAATCCATCAGCATATCCACATGGGATTATTGCTATTTGAGTTTCTTTTTTTGTTTTAAATGAATTAGAATATCCTATATTATATCCTTTAGGTAATGTTTTTATTTCAGCTACATTTGATTTTAAGTATCCTACTTTTTTTAATCCCCAATTATTAGGAATTGCTATTCTTCCTAATAATGCTGAGCCTACTCTTACTGCATTTAAGTGCATTTCTGGAAAACGCAAAAGTGCTGATGAGTTACATATATGAAGAAGATTAGGTTTTATTCCATTTTGTTTTAGAACTTCTATACATTGCATAAATCTATTATATTGTTCTTTTGTTTCCTTTCCGTTTCCGAAAAATGCAATAGAAAAATGTGAGAATGCACCTTCTATGTTAATATTTTTCCAACTTTTTATTAAATCTACCATTTCTTCTTTTTTAGTGTATATAAATCCATATCTTCCAAATCCTGTGTCTATTTTTATATGAACTTTGACTTTTTGATTTGTTTCTTCTGCAATCTTATTTACTAATTCTCCTGATTCTTTAGAACCTATTGTTAATGTTATATTATTTTTAATTAATTCTTCTATATCTTCTTTAACAGCTGTTGATGACATCATTAAAATTTCTTGTTTTATTCCACCTGTTCTTAATTTTATTGCTTCTTCTACTGTTGCAACAGCTAATATTTCTATTCCATTATCTACTAATAATTGAGCATATTCAATTAAGCCTAGTCCATACCCATTTCCTTTTATTACTGCTATTATTTTAGTTTTTTTATTATTTTTTCCAATAATTTCTTTTATTATTTTTAAATTATGTTTTATTTTTTCTGTTTCTACAACTAAAGTTTTCATAATACTCCTTTTATTTTTTAAATTTAAGTTTTAGTGCTCTCATATTTCTAAAAACTTTTTCAGAAAATTTATAAATTGTATAAGTAAATGGTTTAAATGGAAGGTATACTTCTCCTATAAATTCTGTAAAAGTAGCTCCAAATCCTTTTTTAAATCTATATAAACCATATTGAGGATGGTTTTCATCTACAACTCCTGAAACTCCTCTAAAATCATATATATCATCTTTTCTTGCAATTGCCATTTTTATCATTTCCCATTGTAGTAAATAATTTGGCATTAAATTTCTATGTTCATTACTACTTGCTCCATATAAATACCAAGTTTTATTTCCATAAAATATTGGAATAACTCCTGAAATTGGCTTGTCCTCATAATATGCCATTAATAATTTCATATGTTTTGGTGCTAATTCATCATACATCTTTTCAAAATATGATAATGGTCTTATTATAAATCCATCTCTTGCTCCTGTTTCTACCATTATTTTATGAAATTCTTTTAAATCTTCTCTTGTTCCTTCTTTAACTACTACACCTTTTTTTGTAGCTAATCTTACATTATATCTTGTTTTAGAATGAAATCCTGCAAATATTTCTTCTTCTGTTTTTCCTTTTATATCTAATCTAAAAACATATCTAGGTTGTATTTCATCTCTAAAGTTTTTTGCATCATCTTTTATTTTATAACCAAGACTTGTTACTATTTTTCTAAATTCTTCATCTTTGCTTTCAATATCAGGTTCACCTTTATATACTATTGCATTATACTTTTTTGATAGTTCTTTTATTCCATCTGTTAATTGATTCATAACTTGTATGTCATGTATATCACAAATAGGACCTCTTGAAGAATACATTATGTTCCCAAAAATAGGTATTTTTCTTATTAAAACACTTATTGCACCTATTATTTTTCCATTTTCATCTTCAGCTAACACTATCTCATTTTTCCAACTTGTTTTTACTTTTGCCCATTCTGGTGATTGTTGAAAATTGCATCTTTCGTGCTTTTCTAGAAATTCTTTATACTCATCCATTGTCTTTTCATCTGTTACAAATTTCATCTATTTTTAACCTCATTTCTTTATTTTTTATTATTTACTTTTTGCCTTAATTTTACACTAAATATATTATTTTTACAATAGTTTTTTCAACAAAATACAAAAAAGCTGAGGTAGAAAACTTTCAAATGTTCTCCACCCCAACTAACAAAATTTTACCCCTATTTTCAAAACTTACCCTGCGTGGGAAAGACTAAGGCCTTTCACACGCATCTTCTGGGTTCGGGTTTTACTTTTTTACTTTCGCACACCTTAATATATATCCCACACATTATAGGTTTGGTCTCCTCCATATGTTGTTGTCCATCCTCCTGTTACTGTTTTCGTTCCTGCTTTAGTTGTTTTGAATTGAGCATTTGACTCTAGAATAACTACAACACGAACGCCAAACGCACTGAGATTGTTGTTGCTAATCACATTTCGGCCATACGGACTCACGTAATAAACGCTGTATCTGTCGTTAGCAGAGGAAAGCCAGTAATATGAGTAGTTTTCAATCATGTTTTGGTATTTTATGTATGGTTCTTGGTATATTTTTTGGAATGTTGCGTATGTCCATGTATCTGCATTTGGTGTATCTGTATATTTTGTATACCAGTCATCTAACATTGTTTTTGTTAGCACTCCTGCACTTTCTCCATATTGGCTTATATTTACATACATATCCCAATTTCTTTTTGGATAGTTTTCTGTTTCTGCTGTTCCATTACTCCATGAACTATTTATGTTCCCTGTTAATATATATTCACTTATATATCCTGAATTTGTACTTTGTGGATGATAATAATCCTCTGGGTTTCCTGCTGATATTAATGTTACTGTATCTCCTTCTACATCAAATACTCTCCACCCTGTTATTGCTTCTCCTGTTTCTCCATCTTTCACATAATTATATGTCGTACTAGTTGGTGTTGCATTTCCATTTCTACTACTTCCTGCTGTAAATCCTCCAAATTGGAATGCTTGCATTGGTAAGCTCGTGCTATTATTTGCTGTTACTAAACTTGTTTTTAATCCTGTTTGTATTGAGTTTATTTCTTCTTCTGTCCAGATTCCTGCATCATAATTTACAAAATCTCCTATATGTAATCCTTCTGGATTTGTTCCTTCTGGGTCAAATAGTTCACTTGCTGATGCTATTGGTAATTCTGGTGGTACTGCTCCTGATGTTTCTTCTTCTCCTGGTTGTACTGGGGTTGCTTCTATTATTGCTGTTATTTCTGCTACTTCATCTTTTTCTATTGGTGTTCTTATCAATTCTACTATTACTACTGCTGTTGTTTCTTCTCCTGCTACTAAACTATCTTTTCCTAATTCTGCTGTTGTTTTAAAATATCCTCCATTACTATTTCCTATTGACAATGCTATATCTGCTGATAAGTCATCACTAAAGTTTTTTACTTTATATGTTGCTGTAACTTTATCTCCTTTTGCTGATAATCCTTGCACATTTATTGTTGCTGTTGTATCTCCTGTTACTTCTGCTGTTACTTTCCCTGGATCTGATACTTGAGTTTCTTCTAAAAATTTTACTTTAAAATTTGCTTGGTCTGGGGTTGCTGTTGTATTTCCTGTTATATTTAATTGCGTACTTGTTATTGCTGCAAATCCTACTCCTAAAACTATTACTACTGTCATTATTACTATTAATAATATACTACTTCGTTTTACCATCTTTAGTCCTCCTATTTTCTTCTTTTTTAGTATATCATTTTGATATTTTTTTGTCTAGGAGTTTTTACATGTTTTTTGTTTTTTCTTCTTCCAACATTTTTTCTAAAGTTTCAATAAGTTCTTGAAGTTCTTTTAAATCTGCACCCATCATTTCCCAATCATTTCTATTATTAGACTCTGTCAAATTTTTATTTGCATTAATTATAGCATCTATCATCCCTTCAACATCTTCTGTATTTGTTATCTCAATATTTACTGCTGATTGTGATAATAAATTTTCAATTGCTTCTTTTATTGTATTTCCAATTGATACTTTTGTTCCTGAAGCTACAATTACTTTTTTTAATGTTGTTGGAGTATTAGGCTCATTAGTCATTGTTTGGTAAATAGTTTCAACATATAAAACAGTATTATTTATTGGAATTATCTTCATTTCTTTTGAAATTTTGCTTCCAGTAACATTTAAAGTTTCTAATTCTGCTGAAATAGTTTCATCTTGAGTAATTTGATTATCTAATTGAGTTGGTCCTAGTATATTACTATCTGTTGGATATTTATAAATTTTTAATTTACAATCTGTTCCATCACATGTTCCAATAAGATAAGATATTATATTAGATTTCCCCTCTTGTGTATACATTTGCACTAATCCAAATTTATTTTCTTCTGAATCAGGTGTTTTTATCATTGCTTCATATGGTTCTAATGTAGCTTTATTAGATTTTGTTGTACTTGTACCATACGTAGCTAATGACCAAATATCATTATTTCTATATAAAACATCTTCTTTTACATTATGATATACCATAAGCATTTTTGATTGTACTTTATATAATAATTCAGGATATTTGAATTGTGATTTTATTCCCTCTGGAATTTCTTTTCCTGTATAATCAGAAAATATTGTTGGATATAGTTTTAAATATGCCATTATAATTGGATCTGTTCTATCTGTTATATAAAATGTTATATCTCCATTATATGCATTTATTATTACTTTTACAGAATTTCTAATATAATTTATATAATGTCTTTGGCTTTCATATTCAATTTCAGAATATGTTGAATATGGATATTGACTAGATACTGTATAAGCATCTAATACCCAATAAATTTGTCCATTATCTACAACAGTATATGGATTTTCTTCATATATTAAGTTTGGCAATATTGTTTTTGCTCTTTCAATAATATTTCTATTAGTTAGTATTTTACTTTCACTTGATACAGAATTTGACATTGCAAGTTTTATATCTTTATTTCTAATTGCTAATATCAACCTATCAAGAAATCCAACTTGTATTCCAGAATCTCCTGTGTAATTATAAACATGTTCTATACCCTTTTCGTCTGTATAATCATATTCTGTCTTATTTTTAGTATTTGTTACTACTGGGCTATTAGTTTCTAATCCATAATATATTCTAGGTTCAGTAATTTCATATATATTATCTGTTCCATCAATTTCTTTTTGAAGATATTTAATATTTCCATTTTCTGTCACTTGTGTTGCAGATGCAACAATTTGACCAATTCCATGTGTATATTCATATGTTTTATTATTATATGATATTCCTGAATTCTCTATTTCTCTTGGTGTAATATATACTAACTGGGTTTTACCATCTATTTCATATTTTGCAAGTGTAGCATTTCTATAAGTATAATATCCTGATTCTGTTTGAGTATCATTTAAACTTTGAACTACTAAATTTTCATTTACTAATACAATATTATCTAGTACTTCTGTATTATTTGATATTTCTTCTTGAGATATAGTTCCAGAATAATCTATGTTCTCTTCTTCTACAGCTATATTATAAGCATTTTGGGTTGCTTTAATATTTTCTGCAATATATATTCTTTCTTTATCAAATTCATTTGGCTTTATAAATAAATAATTATATAACACCATTGCAACAAACATTGCAACTAAATATATTGGTATAGCAGATACATTATATGCGATTTTTTTGTTTTCATCTTTTTTATAATGTTTTACTGCTTGTATTACATTAATAACAATTACTAGAGCTAGTCCTACATATCCCCATAATTGAATAGTTGATTCTATAGTTCCCGCTCCTGTTAACTCTACACCATTTGTTAATGTTAGCAATTTTCCTGTTACAATGTTTTGAGTATTTAATATTATTTGAATTCCTACCACTATTGCTAAAATAATTACATTTCTAAGTATCTTTTTTATTAGTGAACTTTCTCGTAATAGCTTTCTATCTACAGCTCCAAAATATAGATTAAATACTGTTATGTAATATAATACCATATATAAGCTTAGTCCAATTATTAATTTTATAATATATTTAATTAAAGTTTCTAATAATGGTTTTATAAACATAAAATATGATATATCTAAACCAAATATTATATCTGTTTCATTAAATGAAGCATTACTTGCAAATAGTAGTACTTTTTCTAATAAATTATTTGAAATTATTACACTTATAATTGCTGATATTATTAGTGTTATAGACTTGTTTGGTAATTTAGGCATTTCTTTGTTTTCTTGTTTAAAAAACGGTTTTAGTCCTTTTTTTATTCCAATATTTGTGAAATACAATATTATACTTAAAAAGACAAAGCTTATTCCCATTATTATATATTTATATTTAATGTCGATTAAAAATTTTTCTACATATTGCTCTCCTAGTTCTAAATATTCTAAGTATTGTCCTCTTAATGATACATATGTAACTAATAAATATATAACGATAAAAGCAATTACAATTATAGCTCTAGTAGCTTTCCCTATTTTTAATTTATTTTTTTTCATATAGTTCTCCTTTTTATATAGAATCACTTTAAATTATAGCTTTAACAAAATCTTTTGAATTAAAGATTTCCATATCATCTATTTGTTCCCCAACTCCTATAAATTTTATTGGTATTTGGTTTTCTTCAACAATTCCTATAACTGCTCCACCTTTTGCTGTTCCATCTAATTTAGTTAATACAATTCCTGTTATATCTGTTTGCTCTTTAAATGCTTTTACTTGTGATATGGCATTTTGTCCAGTTCCTGCATCAATAACTAATAGTACTTCTTTAGATGCTTCTGGCATTTCTTTATTTATAACCTTTTGAATTTTATTTAGCTCGTCCATTAAATATTTTTTATTGTGTAATCTACCTGCTGTATCACATATTAGTATATCTGCACCAGTTTCTTTAGTTTTAGTTATTGCATCATATACTACTGATGCTGGATCAATTCCTTCTTCTCTTTTTACTATTTCTGCTCCTGCTCTTTTTGCCCATATCTCTAATTGTTCTACTGCTGCAGCTCTAAATGTATCTGCTGCAGCAATAACTACTTTTTTACCATCTTTTGCTAATCTTGATGCAATTTTTCCTATTGATGTTGTTTTACCAACCCCATTAACTCCTACTACTAATATTACAGATGGCTTTGTTTCAAGTTTTAATGAATTATCTGATATTTCTAATATTTTTTCTATCTCTTTTCTTAAAACTTCTTTTACTTGTTCTTCATCTTCTATTTTCTCTTTTTTAATTATATTTCTTAAATTTCCTATAATTTTGGTAGATGTTTCTATACCTATATCTGACATAATTAATACTTCTTCTAGTTCTTCTAAAAATTCTTCATCGACTTTTCTAAAATTACTAAATACATCATTTATTTTTTCATTAATTGATTCTTTGGTTTTATTTAACCCTTGTTTTAATTTATCAAAAAATCCCATGCTACTCCTTCTTTCTATTTTTATTTGCAATGTTTTTCAATTAAATCACATAATTTTTTAGCTTCTTTTTCAATTATTTCTTTATTTTGCCCTTCAATCATGACTCTAACAACAGGTTCAGTTCCAGATGGTCTTATTAAAACTCTACCATTACCAGCAAATTCTTTTTCTATTTCTTTTATTGCTGTTTTTATTTCTTCATTATCTTCATAATCATACTTTTTGTTAGAATCTACTTTTGCATTCAATAATATTTGTGGATATTTTTTCATTATATTATTTAATTCAGAAGCCTTTTTACCACTTTCTAATATAGCCTGGATTAACATTAATGAAGTTAAAATTCCATCTCCTGTTGGATTGTAATCTAGTAAAATCACATGACCTGATTGTTCTCCTCCTAGATTATATCCACTTTTTAGCATTTCCTCTAAAACATATCTATCTCCTACTTTTGTTTGAATCAATTTCATATCATTTCTTTCTGCATATTTGTTAAGCCCTAAATTACTCATAACAGTAGCAACAATTGTGTTTTTTGATAATTGATTTTTCTCTTTTAAGTAATTGCTTATAATAGTTAATAATTTATCTCCATCAATTTCTTCTCCATTTTCATCAACAGCTAAGCACCTATCTCCATCACCATCATATGCAATTCCAAGGTTCATTTTATTTTTTACTACATATTCTTTTAACTGTTCTAAATGTGTTGAACCACACCCAGCATTGATATTTATTCCATTTGGATTATTATTTATTATAACATGATTTATTCCTAATGTTGTAAATATTTTATCTGCTACTTCATAAGTAGCTCCATTAGCTGTGTCTATAACTATTTTAAAATCTGGTTTATTAAATTTTTCTATTTTGTCATCAAAATTCTTTCTAAAAAAATATACATATTCATCCAATAAATCTGTTCTTATTTCAGATACTCCTATTTTTTCGCTTACTGCTGATAATTTGTCAAGCATTCCAGAGTCCATTACTTCTTCTATTTCTTCTTCTATTTCATCAGGAATTTTCATTCCTTTATTACTAAAATATTTTATTCCATTAAATTCAAATGTGTTGTGTGATGCTGAAATTACAACACTTGCATCTGCTTGCAACTTTCTTGTTAGATATGCAACTGCAGGTGTTGGTATTACTCCTAGCAATTTTACATTTGCGCCATAACTTAGAAATCCTGCAACCATTGCACTTTCAATAAGAGTCCCAGAAAGTCTAGTATCTCTACCTATCAATATAGTTGGAGCTTTGTCTGTATGTTTTGATAAAACATATGCTCCCGCTTTTGCTACTTTGTACACCAATTCTGGTGATAACTCAGTATTTGCAATTCTTCGAATTCCATCTGTTCCAAAATATTTTCTCATTTTCTTATTTTCCTTTCTTCATAATTGCATTTTAATCAATTATTTGGTTTAATAAGTTATAATATTCTGTCATTTTAGTTAAGTTATTGAATTGTATTTTATCTTCTTTAATAGTCCATGCATCTTCATTTTTTTCAAGAAATTCTTTTATTTTTTCAATTTTATTAAGTTTTTCATATAATTTACTTTTCTCATTTTTTACTTCTTCTTCTAATTTGATGTATTGATTTTTCATTGATTCACTAAGCATTATTTCTTTATACAAACTTTCATAATATTCTTTTCTTGATGATATATTTGTATTTTCTATATTTTTGATTATTTCTTCTTCACTTATAAGATTATCATATTCTTCTATTAAACTTTGGCTTTTTTCTTTATATTCATCTATGATGTTGTCTATTTCATCAAAGTTCTTGTTTTGAATATTTTGTGCAGAAAATATAACATTAGGATTTATGTTTACAACTATTTCATTCATTTCATTATATATATTCTTAAGTTTTGTAATATGTTCCTTTATAGCTTTTTCTACTTTCGCATAATTTTTTTCTGTTTTAGTAGTAAAGTCAATATTATTTTCTATCATATTACTTTCTAATATTTTGTTTGTTTCTTCTGTTAATATAGCTAATTGTTCCGTATTAAACTTATTATAAAAATATGATACTATAATTAGTCCTATAATTAATATTATTAGTATTATTATTGCTATTTTTGTTTTTTTATTTTCTACTTTATATTCTACTTCTTCTTCCATTTTATTTTTCCTTTCGTATTTGAAGTTTATTATATTTTAAAACTCAATTTTTTCTTCAATAATTTTTTCTAATTCATCTATTTTTACTCTAATTTGTTCCATAGTATCTCTATCTCTAATTGTTACAGTGTTATCTTCTAATGTTTCAAAATCTATTGTTACACAGAAAGGTGTTCCTATTTCATCTTGTCTTCTATAACGTTTTCCTATTGAACCTGATTCATCATATTCACACATAAATTTTCTTGAAAGTTTTTCATATACTTTTTCTGCTTGTTCTGATAATTTTTTTGATAATGGTAATACAGCTACTTTGTATGGTGCTAATGCAGGATGTAAATGTAATACTGTTCTTGTATCTCCTTCTGCTATTTCTTCTTCATCATAAGCATTACATAAAAATGCTAAAACAACTCTATCTGCTCCTAATGATGGTTCTATACAATATGGTACATATCTTTCATTTGTTTCTGGATCTAAATATGTAAGATCTTCTTTTGATGTATTCATATGGTTAGTTAAGTCATAATCTGTTCTATCAGCAATCCCCCATAGTTCTCCCCATCCAAAAGGAAATGCAAATTCTATGTCTGTTGTTGCTTTACTATAAAATACTAATTCTTCTGCACTGTGATCTCTTAATCTAATGTTTTCTTCTTTTATACCTAATTTTAATAACCAATTTTTGCAGAATTCTTTCCAATATTTAAACCATTCTAAGTCTGTTCCTGGTTTGCAGAAAAATTCTAATTCCATTTGTTCAAACTCTCTAGTTCTAAAAGTAAAGTTTCCTGGTGTTATTTCATTTCTGAATGCTTTTCCAACTTGTGCTATTCCCATAGGTATTTTCTTTCTTGTTGTTCTAATTACATTTTTAAAGTTAACAAATATTCCTTGAGCTGTTTCAGGTCTTAAAAAGATTTCAGCTTTTGCATCTTCTGTTACTCCTTGGAAAGTTTTGAACATTAAATTAAATTTACGTATACCTGTAAAATTATGTTTTCCACAATTAGGACAACATATATTATTATCATCCATAAATTTAATCATTTCTTCATCAGTCATACCATCTGCAATCATATCTTTTCCATTATCATGTGCCCATTCTTCTATTAATTTATCTGCTCTATGTCTAGTTTTACATTCTTTGCAGTCTATTAATGGGTCTGAAAATCCTCCAACATGTCCTGAAGCTACCCAAGTTTGTGGATTCATTAATATAGCTGCATCTAGTCCAACATTATATTTACTTTCTTGTATGAATTTTTTTCTCCATAATTTTTTTACATTATTTTTTAATTCTACACCTAATGGACCATAGTCCCATGTATTTGCAAGTCCTCCATAAATTTCTGAACCAGGATAAATATATCCTCTTGCTTTGCATAAATTCACAATTGTTTCCATTGATTTTAACATAAAAATTCCCCCTATTTTTAATAATTTAAAATTAACACTCATTTATATGCAAAAAAACTTTCATTCCTAGCATATAAATTGCTAGGGACGAAAGTATAATTTCCGCGTTTCCACCCTAATTCTTAAAAATCAAATTTTAAGCACCTTAATTTAATATTACTCCAAAGCTCCCCTTATGCTTCATATACTAGCTTTTCACCATTCTGCTAGTTCTCTAAAAATACTCCACATAATTTTTCTTCTTCAACGTAATTATTTAATTTTAATTATTATATTTCATTGTACTGTAATTGTCAAGTAATTTATATTTTTTTCACAAATAAGCAAAAAACAGGTTCTCTATTTAGATTGCCTGTTTTTGCTTAAGTAAAATTTATTACTCTTTGGGTAAATTTCGCAGTTCTTGCGGATTTGCGGTAGTAAAAAGTATTTTATTTGCCAATTTGCCGTTTTTCAAAACAGTTTTTACCACCCAAGTAGCATTTGTAACTTTGATTTTCTGCTGGAGTATAATATTTTGATTTGCAGAATCTATTTGTAGATTATGATCTATCGTTTCTGAATCTCCATCTGTTTTTATACTTTCATGCAAAGTGTAAAAACCTTCTTGATTGATTTTTACAACAGAATGTATATTATTAGGAGATTCAAATCTGACTGCTGTAATGCCATACTTGTCCAGGAAATCTTGAAATTCTTGAGTTCTAAAATATGTAGTTCTATTGTCTATCTTTCCAGATCCCAAACCTATTACTCCATCAATTGGCCAGTTTTTCAATATGTAGGACTTTAAGACTATTGGTCTATTATCTCCTACTTTTAGAATTTTTTTAACAAAACCATCAACAATCTTAAACTTCAGCTGGTAGCGAACACCTGCAAGATATTGGACAGATACAAATGTAATATTTCCCTCTTCATCTACTTTGCCATTCCATCCATTACCTACAATTTCTTTAGTTGTTGCACTTACAACATTAACGCCATTGTGTGAAACAAACTTTTTGTCTCTGAACTCAATTTGAAGTGTTGCCATTTTCTCTCCTCCAGTTGTTTAATGTTCTTTGTATAAGTTTACATCTGTAAAATATACTTTTCTTTCTTCAATTGGACCTGAATATAATGAAATTACACCTACTATTGGCCAGTTTCTTACTTTGTAACACATAACATGTTTTCTGATTCCTCCTGAAGTTTTATTAAGTGTTACTAATCCACTAGTACTAATCTTGAAAGTAGTTTCATAGTACCTTCCGTTAATTGTTTCTGATGCACTACAGGTTACACAGCCATCGCTTCTAACCCGGCAATTCCACTTGTCGCCAAAAACAAAATTTGGCAAAAAGCGTTCAGCCCCTTCAGAAGCAAGAAACTTTCTTTCTTTTCCATCAAAAATAATTTTTAACATATTTCTCGTTCCTCTTTCATAAATTTTACTTATAAGGTAATTCATACATCACCTATTTTTCAAAGACCTACTTTATTATTTTACCATTAAAATCCAATTTTGTCAATTTATGTATACTTGATCATTTTTAGTTACTGTTTAATGGTTTTAGGATGCATACTACCGTAAATTCAGATATAAATAGGTTTTATATTAAAATATTTTTATATAAGTAATTCACTCAAAAATTTTTAATAAGCTAAACTTTCCTTATAACTTCTAATTTAATAAAATGAGCCTCTTTGGTACAATAAAAGTA
>CALXZB010000019.1 GCA_944393125.1 uncultured Clostridia bacterium
TAAATATATTTTACTATATTTTTTAAAAAAAGAAAAGAGTATTAACAAAATTTTTATATACTTTGTCAACACTCTGAGAAGACCTAATTAACTAGGTCTTCTAATTTATTTTATATATTTATCTTGTATCTCTTGAATTTTATAAAAGTCATTTTCTAGAATATCTAAAAATACTTCTGCTAATTCTGGATCAAATTGTGTTCCTTCACATTTTTTTATTTCATTTTTTACATATTCTAAATCTAATGCGTTTCTATAGCTTCGTCTGCTAGTCATTGCATCAAATGTATCTGCAACTGCAGCAATTCTTGCTAAATATGGAATTTCTTCTCCTTTTAGTCTATCTGGATATCCAGTTCCATCAAATCTTTCATGATGATGTTTTACAATAGGTATTATATCTTTGAAAATTTCTGCTGATCCTAATATATATGCACCTATTGATGGATGTTTCTTTATTTCTGCATATTCCTCATCTGTAAGCTTTTCTGTTTTTAATAATATACTATCTGGAATTCCTATCTTTCCAATGTCATGAAATAGTCCTCCAACTCTTAATAGTTTTATTTGTTCTTCTGGTAAATTTACTTTTTCTCCTATTAATACAGAAAATTCTGAAACTCTATCAGAATGACCTCTTGTATATGAGTCTTTTGCTTCAACAGTAAATCTTAGTGTTTCTACCATATCTAGATATGCTTTTTCTAATTTAGAATTAGATTCTGTTAACTCTCTATTTATCTTTTTTATTTCATGCATTTGTTTTATTGATTTTATACCTGATTCAATTAATAGAAGTAATTGATCAAATTTATCACTTTTTTCACAATATCCTTGTATATCTAATCTTTTTATTGTTTCTAATGGTGGTGCTAAATCTTTATGTCCTGTAAGTAATAATATATATAATTCTTTATTAAATTTTCTTATTTCTTCTACAACTTCATCTCCATGTAGTGGTGTCATCATAAAGTCTAGTATCATTAAATCAAAATGTTCTTTTTTAACTGTTTCAATAGCTTCTATTGGATCAGTTACTCCTACAAATTCATATTCACTTCCTTTTAAAAATACAGATAATGATTCCAATATACCATTTTCATCGTCTACTGCAATTATTCTATATTTTTCTTCTATTCCTCTATTTAATTGTTCTTGAAGTGCTTTTCTCATTTAATCCACCCCTATATGATTAATTTTATTGATATTATATTAGTTTATCTAGTAAAAATCAAGTTTTTTGATTAATTTATTATTTTTTTATGCATTTTATCACTGCATTATATTTATATACTCTATTCAAATATATGTTTTATTACGCTTTTATTACATTTTTGTTTCATTTATATTACATTTTTTATTTTTGTTGATTTTTGTCTTTTTACTTGTTATACTAAATTTAATTGGAGGATATAATGGAAGAATTGGATAACAAAGTAGAAAACACTGATGAAAAAGTAGAAGAAAAAAATATTGATAACAGTTCAACAGATATAGTAGAATACAAAGAAGTTGAAGAACCCTGTGTAGCTTTAACAATTATTGGAGAAAACCGTCTTACTGATACAGAAGTTTTTATTAGGCGAGGAATTAAATATTCCATTAAAGCATTTTTTTCTACAATTGTTCTTACAATTTTACATTTATTTATATAAAATAACTCTATGCAAAACTGACATAGAGTTATTTTTTTATTGGTATTATAATGTTAAATTCTGTTCCTACTCCGTCTTTTACATTAAATGTAATATCTCCCCCAAATTTAGCTTTAATATTAGAATATGACATATATAATCCTAATCCCGTTCCATTTTTTCCTTTTGTCGTTACCATTTCTTTAAATAGCTTATTTTGTACTTCTTTTGGAAGGCCTCCTGCATAATCTCTAACAATAAATATTGCATTATTGCCATTTGTAGTGACTTCTAGTTCTATATTTTTATTTCTTTCACCATTATATGCTTGAATCGCATTTGAAATCATATTATTTATAACTTGAACTAGACTATTTACATCTCCACTTAATGTAAGATTTTCATCTGTTTTCATAATTATATTCATATATATATATGCATTTTTTAATTCATGTTTCATTAATATATTAACTTTTTTTACGAGTTCGCTTATTGTAAAACTTGTCATTTCATCATTTGAAAGCACCACAGCTTGTCCTTTAACTGTTGTTATAATATCTGACATATATTCAGTATGTGCTTTTATTTTAGGTATCCACGCTTGCATATCTCTTGCTATTTCATGATGGTCTTGAGAATTAACTAATGGGTCATCTATTGATTCATCATACTCTTTTATTAGCTGGCTCAAACCTTCAGCTGCACCAGCAATTGACATTATTGGAGTTTTTAGGTTATGAGCTATTCCACCTATTAACTGTCCAAGTGACGCTAAACGTTCTCTTTCCATTAGAATATCTTGATTATTTCTAATAGTTTCCATATCCTCTTTATGTTGAGTTATATCTTTTAATAATAGTAATATTCCTAATGATGTATCTTCTGAATTTATTGAAGTAATTTCTATTCTAAAATATTTTTTTATTTTTTCGAATTTTTCTTCAAATGATACTGTTTTTTCATTATTATTTAATTTTTGTATTTCTTTTAATATTTTTATAATTTGGCTTTTACTCATATTCCTACTTTCAAAAAAGTCAATAACATTTTTTCCTCTTAAATCTTCTGGCTTAACTTTAAAAATATCTAAAAATGTTTTATTAAAGTCTGTTACTATATTATTACCATCTAAAACAATATATCCATCTGATATTCTATCAACTATTTTTTGTAATGCTATTGGAGTTAATTTAAACAAATTAAATTTAAAAATACCAATAGAGAAGCATATTATTGTAAAAGAAAATGCTATTGGGGTAGCATATATTGATATATTGTAATTTCCTATGCTACCCATCATATTCACAATAATAGGTGCAAGTGCTCCTATTATAAGTATCATTGCTTGCTTTGAGAAAAACCCTGAATTTTTTATAGAATATCTTAGTAACTTTATAAATGATATTGCAAATAGCAAATAAGTATAATAAGTATGCACATAAAACCAAGGTCCATATCCTGTAGATATATTCATAGAGTATTCTTTATAGAATAAATGATGAAAATCATTTGTCCATAGTAAAATTAATGAAGTTATTGGTATTATGAACAATATTAAATACTTTGCTTTAAATTTCATTTTTCCATTTTCAAATATAATTGTCATAAAATAAAAAGCTACTGGCAAAAAACATATACTTATGTAATATAAATCAAAAAAGTATTTTAGACTAATATCATATTTATTTAACAAAATTATTTGTAATATCATACTGATCAGCCAAAATAAAATTAAATTAAACAGTACAATGAATATTTTAATTAAATCTTTTTTGCCTTTATTCTTTAATAATTTTTTTAGTAAAATTATTAATATAATAGATACAAAAATTAGTATCCATAATGCTAATACATCTGTAGTCGTCATATTTGCATTCTCCTCCTAATTAAATCTATAAAATTAATTAAATATTTTTTTGAAATTTTCGGCCAATTAAATTCACATTCTTTTAAGTATTCAATAGTAAAATCTGAATTTAAAACTGTATCTTTATTATAGTTCAAATTATAATTGTCATCAAAGTTACTTGCTATATTTTGAATATATGTTTTCTTATCTTCATTTTGCAGAATCTTCAATATATTTTCTTTAAATGATTCCTTAGAGACAACTTTCATATTATATCCAAAATCTTTAATAAATTTAGCATATTCAGCTATAGTAATAGTATTATGATTATATATGTGAAAAATTCTGTTCTGATTTGAATAATTAGTTACTATTTTATATATTGCTTGAGCAGCTAAATCAATAGGTGTAAATTCAATCCTGTTTTCTAGCAAATAATCAGGGATAATACTTAATTTCATAAAATCAGCAAATTTATTTACAAATGCATTTTCTTGTATGTTCTCTTGGAAAACACCATCTCTTAGTCTTGGCATTAAATTTCCTAGGCGCAAAATGTATGCATCTACATGATTAGCAATCGCATTAAGTACAACCGTTTCCGCTTCAAATTTAGTATAAGAATATACACTGTCAAGGTATTGACCTATATATAATGAGCTCTCTGAAAACTCTTTTTCTTCATAATTTTGTTCTAGCATTTTTCCTGCAATTCCTGTTGTTGAAATATGATAAAGTCGCTTATTAAATTTTTTGCAGAACTCAACTATATACATCACACTTTTTACATTTGAACTATAGAAATCATCATATTTTCCAAAATGTGACGCATTTGCTGCACAATTTATTACTAAATCAATATCATTCGAAATTTTTAATATTTCATCTTGTTTTAAGCCAAATTGAGGCTTACATATATCCCCTTCTATAGGAATAATCCTTTTGTTTATTAAATCATTATATTTTTCTCCAAAATAATATGTTAATTTTTGAGTTATTTTTCTAGTTATAGATAATCCGGGTTCTTTTCTTACTATACAGAAAATCTTACCTTGTTCATTGTTTAAAAATTCTTCTAAAATATGTACTCCTAGAAATCCTGTAGCACCTGTAAGTATAATATTTTTAGGATGATATTTATTTATAATACTTTTTTCTTTTGCTTTTTCCAATATTTCTAAAGTTTCCTTAGGCAGTTTCTCAATGTTATTATGCATATTTTTTCTTTCAGTAGAATTTATTTTTTCTTCTATTTCGCAAACTGTTGAAAATTTAAAAATATCTGAATAAGAAATTTTATTTGTAATCTCTAATAATTCAATATTTAATTTCATTGCCAATAAGGAATCTCCACCTAATTCAAAGAAATTATCATTTATACCAATTGGTTTTATGTTTAATATTTTTTCAAAAATTTGTATAAGTTTTCTTTGAAGTTCAGTCCTTGGTGCTACATATTCTTCATTACTTAGATTAGATAATTTTTCTGGTAAAGGTAGTTTTTTTCTATCTATTTTTCCATTTGGAGTATATATAAATTCATCTAAAGGAATATAATAAGATGGAATCATATATTTAGGTAAACTTTTTGCTAAAAATTTCCTAAGTTCATTTATTGCAATTCTTTTGTTGGCTACAAAATATGCAGAAATAAACTCTCTATCATTTAGACTTTGTTTTAAAACAGCAACTTTTTCTATATTAGGATATTGAGAAATTACTTTTTCTATTTCTTCAAGTTCAATTCTAAGTCCTCTTATTTTTATTTGATTATCAATTCTTCCAAGGCATATTATATTACCGTCTTCTAGATATTTTCCAAGGTCTCCACTCTTATACATAAGTTTATTTTTGATAAATGGATTTTTGATAAAACTTTTCTCTGTTAATTCGGGATTATTTAAATATCCTCTAGCAAGTCCATCCCCTGATATATATATTTCGCCTATCACTCCTATTGGAACTGGTTTTAAATTTTTGTCTAATATATATATTTCATTATTATAAAATGGCTTTCCAATTGTAACAAAATCATTTTTTATTTCTGTTAAGGTACAATAATATGTTTCTGTTGGACCATATCCATCATATATAGTTATATTTCCTAGTTCTTTTAATTTTTTTACTAATGAAATAGGAACTTGTTCTCCTGTTAAAGTTAAATATTTTAGCCTTTTTAAATACGGAATATTATTTATATTATTCACAAAAATTTGCATTACAGAAGGTGTTGCTTGTGTAACTGTAACATTATTTTTAAGCATTAATTCATTTAAAAGTTGAGGAGTTATCTGTTCATTTTCATTTGCTATTACTACTGTTAAACCTTTTTGTAATGGAATGAGTGCTTCATAAGAGAATATATCAAAACTCATAGTAGAAATTGATACTATAGTTTGATTTTCTGGTTCTTTTAGGTATCCTACATAATCATTGCAATAATTTATAAAATTTACTAGTGTCCTATGAGTTTGCATTACTCCTTTAGGTTTTCCTGTTGATCCTGATGTGAAAATTATATAAAGTAAATCTGATAATTTGTTTTCATTAGGTAAATTATTATTAGGTAAATCATATATATCTTCATTATTTAAATCAATTGTAACTTTATTCTTATAATCAATTTTGTTTTCAATCTTTTTGTTAACAAGTAGTACTGATGCTGAAGATGATTCTAACATGTAATTAATTCTATTTTGTGGAAAGTTAGGGTCAATAGGAATATATGTGCCCCCTGCTTTAATAATGCCCAATATTCCTACAATCATCTCTAATGACCTATTTACCATTATGCCTACTATGCTTTCTCTTTTTATTTTTTGTGTATTTCTCAAGTAATATGCTAAACTATTTGCTTTTTCGTTTAATTCTCTATAAGTTAACTTTTTGTCTTCAAATACTAATGCTATTTTATTTGGTGTTTTTTCAACTTGTTCTTCAAAAATTGTAGCAAAAGTTTTTTCTTTGTAATATTTTTTTGTATTATTAAAATCAAATAATATTTTTTGTTTCATATCTTTAGACAAGATATCAATTTCTGAAATTTGTATATTTATATTATTTATAATTGAATTTAATATATTAATATAATTTTCAGATAAATCAATTATAAAATTGGTTTCAAATAGTTTAGTTGAATATTCAAATGTCAATTTTACTTCTTCATCTAATGGTACAGCCTCAACTGATAGGTCAAATTTTGAAATTCCTGCATCTGGAATGCAATATTTTGTTTTAAAATTGTCTAAACTTATATTTTTGTATCCATCATTTTGATAAATAAACATTGTATCAAATATGCTATTTCTACTAGGGTCCTTTTTTATTTTCAATTCTTCCACAATATCATTAAATGGATATATTTGATAGTTAAAACTTTTTATAACATTTTCTTTTATATTTTCTAAAAGTTCCAAAACTGTATAATTTGGATCCACTTTATTTCTTAATGGAAGTGTATTAACAAACATTCCTATAATATTTTTAGTTTCCTCTATTTCCCTTCCTAAACATGGTGTTCCTACTATTATATCTTCTTGTCCTGTGTATTTTTCTAACAAAATATAATATGCACATAGAAGAATCATATAAGGTGTAACATTTAATTTTTTAGAAATTTTTAATATTCTATTATAAATTGAGTTATCTATTATTTTATATACTCTACTTCCTTCATATGATTGTATCGGCGGGCGCAAATTATTTGTAGGCATATTTAAAACAGGAAGTTCTCCTTTAAATTGGTTTAACCAATATTCTTTAGCTTCATTATATTTATCACAAAAAATTTTATCTTCAGAAAGAGTTAGAAAATCTTTATATGTATATTGTAATTCAGGTAAAATGCTTTTAGTATTATTATATAATTCACAAATCTCATTTATTAATATCATCATAGACCTACCATCTGCAATTATGTGATGAATATCTAAGAAAATAGCAGATTTTTGATTTGAAAATTCAACATATTTTACCCTAAACAGTGGCGCTTCATATAAGTTAAATGGCTTTACAAAATCTTTCAAAATTTTATCAAAATCTTTATAATCACAGTTTTTTAATATATCCAATCTAAAGTCTATATGTTTTGCTATTTTTTGAGCAATATGCTTATCTTGTATTACAAAATATGTTCTTAATGATTCATGTCTGTCTATAATTTTGCATAAACATCTTTCCAATTTTTTGCTATCTAGTAATCCATCAATTTCAAGAGCTCCTGGTATATTATATAACACTGAATTGTTATCAACTATACTACTATAGTATACTCTTATTTGTCCTGGTAATAATGGATAATATTCTTTTGATTCCACATGTCTTACTATTGGTGTTATATTTTCTTTTATGCTTTCTTTTATTAAGTTAGAAATTTCTTCTATTGTTTTATTTTGCATTACATCCTTTATAAGTATTTGGACATTAAATTTGGACTGTATTTGAGTTAATAATGCTATTACAGTAAGTGAATCTCCTCCCAAGTCAATCAATGTGTCTGTTATACTTACATTTTGTATATTTAATATTTTTTCTATAATTTTTATTAATTGACTATCAATTTCATTTCTTGGCTTTACAACTTTTGGTAAACTTTCCTTTTGTAATTCAGGTAAAGGTAAAGACTTTTTATCAATTTTTCCATTAGGTGTAAAAGGCATGTCAATCAATTTTGTAAAATATTGTGGTATCATATATTGTGGTAATTTATTTTGTAGTATTGTTTTTATTGTTCTTTCTTTAACTGGCTTGTTTTGAGTATAATATGCACATAAAGCATCTCTTCCTTCAATTTGTTTTTTTACAACAATACAGTTCTTAATATTAGGAATTTGAGATATTTGCTTTTCTATTTCAGATAATTCGACTCTTAACCCTCTAATTTTTATTTGATTATCAACCCTACCATAACATAATATTTCTCCATCTTTTTTAAAAGACCCTAAATCACCTGTTTTGTACATTATATTATTTTCGTTAAAAGGATTTGGTATAAAGTTGTTTTCTGTTTGCTCTTTTTTGTTCATATACCCTTTTCCTACACCATCACCTGAAATATACATTTCTCCAATATTACCTTGTGGTAATATTTTTTTATTTTTGTTTAATATATATATTTGTGTATTAGCTATTGGTTTACCAATTGTAATTTCATCAAGATTTGTTACATCTTTTGTTGTAGAGAATATTGTTGTTTCAGATGGTCCATATCCATTATATATAACTACTCCTGGTATTAATTCTTTTATATGGTTTACAAGAGTTTTTGGTAGTGGTTCTCCTGCAAGCATTATATATTTTAAACTTTTTAGATTATCTAAATTTTTTAAATTATTTAGGTGAAATCTCATAACAGATGGTGTTGTCTGGATTGCTTGTATCTCATTTTCTTTTATTTTTGTTTCTAATTTTTCAGTCACTTTTTGTTCTTCTTCATTTGTCATATAAAGTTGTAATCCCTTTGTTAGTGATATTAATGTTTCAAATATGAATATGTCAAATGAAACTGTTGTTATAGATATTATTTTTATTGACTTTTTTAATGTTAAATATTCTATGTTTTGCAACATCGCATTATAAAAGTTAGTTAAATTTTTTTGTTTTAGCATTACTCCTTTTGGAGTTCCAGTTGAACCTGATGTATATATTAAATATGATAAGTCTTCTGGATTTGATATGTTTTCTATATTTTCTTTATTTTCATCATATATTTTACTGTTTAAGTTTATACTTATTATCTTTTTATCTGTTTTTATTTGATTTGTTTCTGCTAACAAAATACTTGCATTACTATCCTCTAACATGTATTGAATTCTATCTGTCGGATAATCAGTTGCTATTGGTATATAAGCTCCTCCTGATTTTAGCACAGCTAATATTGCTATTATCATTTCAAATGATCTCTCTTGCATTATTCCTACTATTGTATTATTAGTAACTCCATTTTTTCTTAGTTCATGTGCTAAACTATTTGCTTTTTCATTTAATTCTTTATATGTCATCTGCTTATTTTCAAATACAATTGCAATATTGTTAGGTGTTTTATTAACTTGTTCTTCAAAATATTTTATTATTGGAATATTAGAATCATAATTTAATTTAGTTTCATTAAATTTCATTATTAGATTCTCTTTTTCCTCTGGTGTAACAATATCTATATCTTTTATATATATATTATCTTTAATAATAACTTGTTCAATTATATTCAAAATTCTTTTATGTAAGTTTTCTATGTCTTGTTTTTCATAAATGCTTGTTTTATAGTCATATGCTATATTTAAACTACCTGTATCATTAATGTCAAATAATTGAATATCCATATTTTCTGCACAACATCCATTAAATGTCCATTCAGTTTTGTATGGCATATTTCCACCTTCCTGATGTGCATTTGTTATTTGATATGATAATAAGATATTATATAAGTTAGGAATATTTTTATTTTTTTCTCTTAAATTTTCTAATAAACATTGATAAGAATATTTTTGATGTTTTAACATTCCAATTGAATCTAATGCAATTCTTTTTATAAATGTTTTAAATTCTTCATTTTGATTCATGTTAATCTTAAATGGTATCATGTTTACAAACATTCCTGTAGTATTTTTTTCTTTAAAGTTTGTTCTGTTCAAAATTGGAGTTCCTATTACAAATTCATCTAAATTTGATATTTCACCAATATATATTGCATATATTGCCATAAAAAAGTTATATAGTGATATTTTGTTCTCTTTGCAATATTGTTTTATTTTCTCGACCTTTGTAGAATCTAAATTAAATTGAATTCTTTCACCTGTAGGAGGATTATTTTCATCTCTGTTTTGTTTACTTCCAGGTATTGTAGCTAATTCTGGAATTTCTACAAATTTATCTTGCCAATATAATTTGTCTTTTTGATATTTTTCACTATTTAAGTATTGTTGCTCTGAATTGATATATTCTAAATATGAGTATATAGCTTTTGTTTCAATTGATTCATTCTTCTTTATTTTAGAATATATTTCAATTATTTCATTGCAAATAAATGCAAGTGTCCATGCATCTGCAATTATATGGTGAATATTTAACATGAATCCACCTTTTCCATCTTTAAACTTAAATATATAAAATTTATATAAATAAGATTGTTCTAATTTGAATGATGTTCTTACTATCTTTTCTGTTTCTTTTTTTAATTGTTCTTCATTCTCAACTGATATGTCCTCTATTTGAGGTTCATTTTTTTCTAGTACCTCTTGTTTTACTTCTCCATCTTCTACTTTAAATTGCAACTTAAAATTATCATGTTTTTTACATACAATTTCTACTGCCTTTTTTAACATTGCAGTATTAACTTGTTCCTCTATAATTGCTGAACCGCAAATATTATTTACAGTACTCCCATTATAGTATTGTTCTATAACCCAAATTGATTTTTGTGAATTTGTTAATTTCTCCATTTTCTTACATCCTTTTTTGAATATTATTTTACATTTTTATTCTAGCATTTGTTTACAATTATTTCAATTTTTTTGACAAATTTTTTTAATTTATTTTTGATTATTTTTTTTAATATTGTTTCATAATATTTAAAACTATTTAGGAGATGATTTAATGTTAAAAAAAATTTTGAAATTTCTACTTATTCTTATTGTTTTATGTGCATTAATTGGATTTTTATATTATTGCTATATTACATATAATAACATAAATATTACACCTGAATATGAAATTAAACGTACTGAATCCACAATTTTGTCACCAAATGTGGAAACTATAGAAGAAAATAATAAAACTATTTCTAATGTTTTAGAAGAAGTTTCTCAATGTGTTGTTGGTATTTCTAAAATAAAATCTCATTCTGGTTCTATTTTTTCATCTGATGGTTCTTTTAGTGAACTTGGCCTAGGAAGTGGTATTATAGTTTCTAGTAATGGCTATGTTTTGAGTAATTGTCATGTTACAGGTGAAAAACTTTCTACTTGCTATGTTACTTTAGAAAATGGATACACTTATGAAGGAACTGTTCTTTGGAGTGATGTTGATTTAGATTTATCTATAACAAAAATTGATGCTACTAATTTGCCTTATGCTACAATTGGTGATTCATCTAGTATAAAATATGGTGAAAATGTTTATGCAATTGGAAATCCAATTGGTTATGAATTTAGAAAAACTATTACTTCTGGAATTGTTAGTGCTACTAATAGAACTATTCGTATTGAAGAAGATAATAAAGTTTCTTATATGACTGACTTGATTCAAACAGATGCTTCTATTAATCCTGGTAATAGTGGTGGTCCTTTAATTACACCTGCCGGAGATGTCATTGGTGTTAATACTGTGAAAATTTCTTCTGCTGAAGGAATAGGTTTTGCGGTTCCTATTAATGTTGTAAAACCTGTTATTGAAAAATTTGTTACTGAAAATAAGTTTGAAGAAGCTTTTCTAGGTGTTTATGCTTATGATAAAGAAGTAATTCCTTATGTAGCTTCTACTCCAAATTTCACTTCTGGTATTTATGTTGTTTATATCTCTGATAATAGTCCTGCAATTTCTAGTGGAATTCAAGTTGGAGATATTATAACTTCTGTTGATAATGTTACTGTTAATAATATGATTGAACTTAGAGAATATATATATTCAAAAAAACCTGGTGATACAATTTCAATTAATATTAGTAGAGGATATGTTACTAGAACTTTTGAAATTATTTTGACAAAAAAATAAATAGCTTTGTATTTCAAGCTATTTTTGGTGTGCCTGGAGGGATTCGAACCCCCGATCTCAAAGTTCGTAGCCTTGCATTCTATCCAGCTAAACTACAGGCACATTTGTACCTTATTAATTATACTGTGGTTTTAATGATTTTTCAAGTATTTTATTAAAATTTCTATATTTTGTTTTGTTTTTACCTAATATATTGACTTTTAGTTTTTTTATCTCTAAAATTATTATGAGAGGTGGTGATTATATGGAAGCATATGAAGATGGTAATGCAATTCATTCTTTAGATACAAATAGTGTTCTTACTAATACATTTTTTAGAATGTTTTTAGGATTAATTGCAAGTGCTGGAACAGCATTTTATGTATATAAATCTGGCCTATATGTTTCTGTTATTTTAGGTGGATATTTCTTTCCACTTGCAATTGCAGAAATTATAGTTGTGTTGTTGTTTTCTTTATTATTTAGAAAACTTTCTCCAGCAATTGTTACAATACTATTTTTTGCTTACGCATTCTTAAATGGATTTACATTATCTGTTATATTTATTGCTTATGAAATTACTTCAATTGTATATGCGTTTGCTGGTACTGCAGCATTGTTTGGTATCTTATCATTGATTGGATATAAGACAGATAAAGACCTTTCTAATTTTGGAACTATTTTAAGTGTTGCTTTATTTGTAGGTCTTATTTTAACAATTATTAATATTTTTGTTGGAAATACTTTTTTAGATGTTGTCCTAGATTGGGCTATCTTGCTAATATTTTTTGGTTTAACTGTTTATGATATAAATAAAATTAAATTAATGCAAGAAGCTGGTTTTTGTGATGACGAAAAACTATATGTTTATGGTGCTATGCAATTATATTTAGATTTTATTAATATATTTTTGCGTATTCTATCATTATTTGGAAAACGTAGAAATTAAATTTTAGACTTACTATTAATTTAAATTGTTAATAGTAAGTCTTTTTTGAGTAATTTTTAATTTTTTTTTGAAAAAGTCTTGAATTTATTTTTTAAATATGCTATTATATATAAGCATTTACAAAGAATGTTTTATCGAGGCGTAGCGCAGTTGGTAGCGCGCGTGGTTTGGGACCATGAGGTCGCAGGTTCGATCCCTGTCGCCTCGACCAGAAAATTTATAATTATAAAATAACAGTATTAGTCAAATTTGATTAATACTATTATTTTTTATACACACCAAAAAATCCAACCCTAGAGTTGGATTTTTTGGCATGATATTCTTAATAAAAAAACATCTTTATCAACTTATTTCTTTTTTTGTGTCTGTCAATTTACCCTTTCAATATACCAAATATCTTCGGCATACTCTTGGATAGTACGATCAGAAGAGAATTTTCCGGAATGAGCCGTATTTCTAAAGCTCTTCTGAGTATAGAAAGACAAATCTCCGGTCCTTTGTTCCATAGCATAATCTTCATTGGCCTTTAGCGTTGCTTCAATGTAAGATTCGAGATCATACATAACGAAGTAATTGTCACTATGCCGCAAAATATATGCCAAATCATCATATCTTCCACTCAGGTTTCCATGTCCTTCAAGGAATGTTATGAGTTCTTCCAATTCCCTATGGGCATCAAGGAAACGTCTGTGATCATAGATACTACTGATTCTCTTGAATTCCTCGACCGTAGCACCAAAGATGTAGTTGTTTTTACTTCCAGCTTCTTCAGCAATTTCAATGTTAGCTCCATCCATAGTACCTATTGTAGGAGCACCATTCATCATGAACTTCATATTACTCGTTCCGGAAGCTTCAGTTCCGGCAGTACTAATCTGTTCAGAGAAATTAGCACCTGCATATACTCTTTCTGCATAGCTCACATTAAAATTCGTAAGGAATACTACCTGCATCTTATCATTAACATCAGAATCATTATTGACCATTTTCTGAATATCTTTGATAAGAGCAATTATTCTCTTAGCCGTTGCATACGAAGATGCTGCTTTGCCTCCAATAATGAAAGTAGTCTTGTAGAAGTTAGGCAAATTTCCCTTCTTCAGTTGGCTGTAAATATACAGAATACGCAAAGCATTCATAAGCTGGCGCTTATATTCATGGATTCTCTTTACTTGACAATCCAAAATACTATCGACATCAATAGTAATGCCTTCATGGTCTTGAATATATTCAGCCAACGCTTCTTTTGCTTGCTTCTTTACTTCCATAAAAGCTTGAAGCGCTACAGGATCATTCTCAAACTTTTCCAAATTTTCAAGCTCATCCAGTTTCGTTATCCAGCTGTTCCCCAAGTAGCTATCAAGGAAATCAGACAGCCACGGGTTTGCCAGCTTAATCCAACGTCTTGGAGTAACTCCGTTCGTTTTGTTGTTGAATTTTTTAGGATACAGCTTGTACCATTCTTTCAAAGTTTGATTTTCAATAATCTCTGTGTGCACCGCAGCTACACCATTGATTTTGCTGGCAACATAGCATGCAATTTTGCTCATATATACTTTTTGATGATCAAAAAGTTCATACTCGCGAATTTCATCCCACTTGACATCTCCTGCAAAGGTATTACCATAGTGGAATTCTTTCATTGCAATAAGCTCATCGATAAGCTTCTGATTGAGTTCTTCAATTACCTTATATACATCAGGTAACATCCCTTTAATAAACTCAATCGGCCATTTTTCAAGGGCTTCACTCATGATAGTATGATTTGTGTATGCAAAGCATTTCTTTGCTTTTTCAAATGCTTTATCAAAAGTATAGCCATTTTTCTTCAAAAGCCGGATAAATTCCAGAGATGCAAATACAGGATGAGTGTCATTCATTTGGAAGAAATAATAGTCCTCAATATTATCAAGAGTTCCATGTTTCTGCAAATGAACTTTAAAAATTCTCTGCATTGCTGCACTTACAAAGAAGTACTCTTGTCTGATGCGAAGTTTTTGACCATCCTCTGTACGATCATTCGGATATAAATAATCCGAAATTTTCGATGCATGGTAATTGGTTACTCCTTCAATAGGTTCTGCTTTCCAAATTGTCATTGGGAAAACATTACTATTGATTGCATCATGACTTGTGTTATACCCAATTATAGGCATAACATATGGCACTGCTTTGACTTTAGTGTCATTGAACTCAACAATGACAGCTTCATCATAATGAGGTTCAAACCAAGGTTCACCTTGTGCAGTCCAATTGTCAGGAACTTCCACTTGCATGCCACCAGAAAAAGTTTGTTTGAACAGTCCGTTCATGTAATACAAACCTTCTCCACATACAGGATAACCTGTAGTAGCAGCAGATTCCAAGAAGCAAGAAGACAACCGTCCAAGTCCACCATTGCCAAGAGCTGCATCATCAATGTCTTGAAGGCAATTGATATCAATACCTTCTTCGGCAAAGATTTCACTGACAATTTCCTTGGTAGAGGTATTAATCAGTGCATCATCACCCAAACGTCCCGGAAGAAACTCCATAGAAAAGTATACGACAGTTCGTCTGCTGGAATAGAAGCTGTTGTTGGCTTTTTCCCATGCGGACTTAATAATCGTATTCTTTACCACTTGTGCGATAACGCTGTTGAGTTCATACGGATTCAATTCACTCAGTTTTTTGTTAAACAAAACGTGAGCTGTTCCGGTAAATTGAGCTTTCAGCATTACCTTGTCAATTACGTTCAGCATAAGTTCTCCTTTCACTGGAATGATTTCAATGTACTAGCATCTCTCTAGTCGTCATAGCCTCCTTTACACAAGAGAGATATAAGTTGATTTTAAGAAATATCAAAATATTAATATTCCTTAATTCGTACTGAAATAGCTGTGCTATTTCGCCGATATTATAGCACAAAATTCGAGTTTTTTCAACAAAAAACTCGAATTTTTTCTAATCTATCCATATTTTTTCCTTCCCAATTTAATTTCAAATATTTTCTAAAACTAATGCTTTCTTTGGGCAAAAATTAGAGCACTTTCCACATTTTATGCATTTTTGATAATCTACTTTTGGTGCATTAAAACCTTCTTGAGTTAAGGCACCTACAGGGCAAACTTTTACTGCTGGGCATTTATGGTTTTGTGGGCAATTTTCTATTTTTATTTTTAACATTTTTTCCATTGATACACCTCATTTAATATTTATTCAATGTTTTCTTTCTTATTACTTTAAATAATTGTATAATACTAAATTTATAATGTCAATCATTTTATTGAACCTTTACCAAAAAGATAAATGGACAAGGGCAATTGTCCTTAGTCCATTTATCTTTTCATACTTAATTATTCGGTTTCATATTGTTGTGTTGCAACCTTTTCGATATCCTTTATCTCATAAATCCAACACGGTATACAGCTTTTTATATACTTTTCTTCAAATCCATTAGCATATCCTTCTTCTCTTGCATCATAGTTCCAAATGCTGTAGTTATACAAATTGGGATCTTTTACTATGATTTTATTGTCTTCTGTAAGTCCAGAAAGAACAATAAAATGTCCTCCTTCTGTAAAAATACTTGGTTTTCTCGGGTTTGCAATAATCACATGCCCATCTTCTAGAGATTCTTTCACAACTTCCCAGTCATAGATTGGTCCGCTTACTTCTATTCCATAGTCCTTTGCCGAATCTTGAAATAGTGAATAACTTGAACCATCTTTTCCTTTGTACCTAAAGTACTTAGAAGCTAAATCTTCAACTTTTATTTCTCTATCTAACAAATATGTGAAAACCATGGCTACACAAGTAATTCCACATCCCCCCTGTCTCACTGAAGTATTTCCATACATAACATCAGGATAGAATGTTTGAAAAAAATGTGGCACTTCTGTATATTTTTCAACATAACCAGATGAAGATACTCTAGGCTCTCTGTTCAATGAAATTGGAGTTACAATGTACTCCCTATCTTCATATTCAAAGAGATATGGATTTTCCTCTTGCTGTTCATCATTTACTGTTACTGCTCCCGCAGTTGTTGTAAATATTGTTGAAGTTAGTATTGCTACAACCATCAACACAATCAAAATCCGTTTCATAATTAAATATTCCTTTCCGCCTTATGGCTTCAAATTTTAGCATATAGCTATACTTTAATTATACTATATTTTTATATTTTTTTCCACTATACTAATGTCTCTGTAATAAATAATGTTAAAATATAATTAAATATATTGAAAATTTATTTTTTTAATGATATTATTAAATAGAAATTTTAGTACAAATGAAAGGAATGTATTTTTTATGGAAAGTCAATACTCAAATGAATTTGATAGAATAGAATATTTAAACAAACTGATATTATCATTTTTACAAAGCTATTCTAATGGAAGAAATATGGTCAGTGGTTATCTAAAAATGTTAAATAGAAATTTAGAGCAACCTCATTCAGATGAAAAACTTCCTATTTTAGAAAAGCTTAACGAATTATTTCAATCACCTCAATTTATTGATTATGTTGAAAAATTAAAGGAAATAAAACGGATTGAAAGACACTCCTAATAAAAAATCTCTAGATGGTTCTAGTAAAATTAATGAATTAGCCAAACAGCTAACAGGTGTTTTATCTGAAACTTTCTTTGGAGATAATCAAAGAAGATATAATATGATGAAAATTTCTTCTCACGGTTTAGTTTCAACTAAAGTTGCTCCAGACGGTTCTATACAGAAGGATGTAGTTTTTGTTCCAGATAATAAACCTACTGTTGATATAGAAGATATTCGCGGAAATACTGTTTCGATTCATCTTGTAGGACGTCTTGAATATCGTTGTAATCCTTCAGGAGATAATTATATATATGCATATTATGTTTCAAAACATTCTGATGAAGAAATTATAATGAATCCAAAATTAGTATTTTCAAATATTGATATTAATGAACTTGATGATAATCCTGAATATAGTGATTTAGTTGCTAATATGCTATTATCTAAAAATAATATTGAATTATCACAAGTAGGAGGTTATATTGGTGAAATACGTCAACAATCATCTCTACCAGTTGGCGAGCAAAGGGTTTCTCCTGGTTTTTATACCTTTCAAATGTCTGAAAACTATTTACTAGAATATGATGGTGAAGTAATAGAAGCTGTAACAGCTTATCAAGCACAACAACAAAAAAAACAACAAAAAGCAAAGGAAAACAATAATGAAGAACGATAATTTAATTATTATATATAGAACCGAATCTGCTTAGATTCGGTTTTATTATTTTTTATTATTAATTATTTAAAAATTTGAATTCTACATATAATTTGTCTGCAATTGATTGAACAACATTTTTTAATAAATATTGTTCTTCTGTCATTTTTTCAACATTTGGAAATTCTTTTCTTAAAAATACATTTTTGATTGAAATTTCTAAATTAGCACAAAATCTATTATAAGCTTTACTTAATTCAAAATATTGTATTGTTAATGATATTAATTTTCCTATATCATTTATACTATAAACTTGTTTTAAAACACAAATTACCATTAAATATGCTATATGTTCTCTACTATATTTCTTTTTTTCTGGTGCTGGCATTATTCCAAGTTTCACATAATTGTTTATCATTGTTTTTGTTATTATCTTATCTTCTTTTGTTACATTATATTGTTCTAAATATTTTTCTAGATAACTTACCACTTGGTCTAGATATAAATCTATTTCAGGTAATTCGTTCCATCTTGGTATATGTATTTTCATTATTGATTCTTGGTCTATTTCTTGCATGTTCTCACTTCCTATATTAGTATTCTAAGTATTAAAAATTTCATTTACAATAAAGTTTTCTCCTTTGCATATTATAACAAATTTTAGCTACTAAACTTGTAGGTGCATATTTACATCCTATTTTAGCTAGTTTTATTTTCCATCCTGGCAATATATAAAATTTGCCTTTTAGCATTTTTTTAACTGCATACTTTGCAACATATTCGCTTGATAATCCTTTGAGTGCAAATTCTACATTTGCTACTTTATTAAAATTTGTATTTACTGGTCCTGGGCATAAAATACTTATTTGAACTTTTGATTTTTTTCTTTTTAGTTCTTCTTTTATTGCTTCTGAAATTCTTACTATATAATTTTTTGTTGCATAATATGTTGCCATTAATGGTCCTGGCATAAATCCAGCAATTGATGCAACATTTAAAATTATACCTTTATTTTTTTCTTCCATATTTTTCAAATATAATTTCATTAAAGTATGATATGCTACTATATTAGTATTTATCATTGAAATATCTTTTTCTAATTTAGTTTCTGAAAAATCTCCACAATCTCCAAATCCAGCATTATTTATTAAGATATCTATATCTTTATATTTTTCATATAATTTTAAACAATTATTAATATCAGATATATCCATACTTACAGTTTCAACATTTATTTTAAGTTCTTTTTTTACTTCTTCTAATTTTTTCTCATCTCTTGCAACTAAAATCAGATTATAGCCTCTTCTATTTAGTTCTTTCGCAATGTCTCTTCCAATTCCAGAAGATGCACCTGTTATTAATGCATTCATATTTTTTCTCCTTTTATTTTATTATTTAAAATGTAGCAGAAAATGTATTTTTAAATATATCTACAATTGCTTTAAATATTATGTTTTCTTTATATAAATTATTAAAGAATTCTTTTACAATTGGAATTTGGTATATTATAAGTAAAATAAGAATCGTTATTATAATAGCAAAGCAAAATTTAACATAGTATTCAAAATTATGTTTATATTTAATTTTATAGCCCCTATTCTTCATATCCTGTATATAAGCATCATGATATGCTTTTTTTTGTGCCTCAAATACCTGTTGTTCAATTATTTTTGCCATATTAAAAATAGAACCATTATCTTTTTGCTCTTTATTGTTAAGATTATTTCCAATTTTATTTAGTTGTTGTTTAAGTTCATAGTTTTCTCTTATTATTCTTTCTTGTTCTTGTCTTGATATTGTTTGATTTTTCATATTCTCATTTTGTAATTTTTGATTATATTGTTCTCTTTTAATTTCATTAGATAAAATATCATATGCTTCATTTATTTCTTTCATTTTTTCTGCATATTCTTGTCTTTTTAGTCCTTGTTGCAAATCTGGATGATATTTTTTTACAAGTGTTCTATATGCTTTTTCAATTACCTCTCGTGATGCATTTTTATCTACTTCTAATATTTCATAATAATTCTTCATATTTTAATCTCCATTCCTTTTTATTATACCATTGAATTGGCAATTTTAAAAGCTTTTTATGATATTTTATATATAATGAAAGAGACTCCCTGATGAAGGAAGTCTCTTTTGAGACAAATTTTTACTTCTTAATTACAATAGCTCCATAAGGTGCTAAGGTGTTCTTACTATTTTTCCCATTAGAAAATACAATTTTTCCATTCTTGTATTCTTCTGGCATAGTAATTGAGGTTGTATTGTTGGCTCTGCTCGCTATAACAATAATTTGGTCTTCATCGTCATAACGTTCATATATGAATTGTTCTTGGTCAATTTTTACCACTCTCATATCTGCTTTTCTAAGGAATTCTTCACTCTTACGACTTTTAATAAGTTTTTTATAAAAATCCAAAAGTTCTAAATCTTCATGTCCCCAAGGATATGTGGCTCTATTAAGAAGATTTCCTATTCCTTGCATTCCTACTTCATCTCCATAAAAAATGGTAAATGTTCCAGGCAAAAATGCCCAAGCAGTTAGATATGATTTCATGATCATTTTTCCAAATTCATATTGCTCTTTTGTAATTCGGTAATTTTCCTGCCATTTAATTCTTACTGTTTCATAAGCTTTTTCTTCTGGCAATCCTTTTTCTTTGCATTTTGTTTTTTCTTCTTCAAGCAATTTCTTCCACTTTTCCTCATGGTAAATTTTATCCCAATCAATATCCCAATAATCTTTGCCATGATACATAAAATCATTACAACAGAAAAATTCGATACATCGAGAAGTATCATGAGTAGAAGTAGCGTTCATGAGGGTTTGCAGTGTTTCTACAGGATACTCTACTAACATTTCTCGTAAATTACTTTGAAGCGTACCCGTTTCTCCATACATGTAATATCTAAGGAGTGTACTATTTTCAAAATAATTCATAACAGTATGTGCTCCTTGAATATTAATGCCAGAGTTCTTTTTTCTCATGGGGTTTTCCCATACTTCGCCATAGATAATAAAATTATTAGGTCTATTGCGTTGCATAGCTCTATTAATTTTATTCACTTGTGAAAACGGTAATTCTTCAATAACATCCAAACGTAGGGCATCCATTCCCCAACTACACCAAACATCAATTACTCCGCCTTTATCACAGATCATATCTATGAATTTAGAATTATTTTTGTTTGTATTTGGCATGTTCTCATTTCCCCACCAGGTATCGACCTTGCCATTTTCATCAAAATTATAAAAATCTCTATATGGAGATTCTATACTTTGATAAGCTCCAACAGAATCATACGTTCCATATTGATTGAAATAAACACTATCATTTCCTGTATGGTTAAATACACCGTCGAAAACAACTTTTATTCCAAACCTATGGAATTCATTAATCATTTCCTTTAGTTCTTCTACTGTTCCTAAATACGGATCAGGTTGGAAATAATCTGCAGTATCGTATCTGTGTGTAGATTGGCTCCTGACAATAGGGTTAAAATATACTATTTCTACTCCAAGGCTAGCAATATATGGAATCTTTTCCATGATACCTCTAAAATTGCCACCAAAGAAGTCGTTGTTGTATATTTTCCCCTCATCAGGTTCTATTATTGGTCGTTCGCTCCAATTTTTATGAATTCTCCGTCTAGGCATTGGAGACAAAGTTGTTCCTTTTCCTTTGTTAAATCTGTCAGGAAAAATTTGATAACAAACTGCTCCTTTTGCCCACTCTGGTACATCGAAATTTACGGACATTTTAAAGCATTCTTCCATTAAAATGGTAGTGCTTCCTGAAATTGTTTTCTTTTCATCCTTATAGTACTGAAATTTACCTCCTGCAATAAATGAAAAATAATAATGATACAATGGGCAACTTTCGAGTTCGACTATAGTTTCAAAATAAGCATAGTCTCTGTCGTTTTTTACCCACTTCATTTCATATATTCGCTGTCCTCCATACCTCCATACATAGAATTTTACATCTTTTTGATCAATCCACCCTTTTTCAAGAGGAATCCGCAATAGTACATTAAAAGTACATCTATCCTCTTTTGAATTTACTTTAGTAATGAAATGTCTCATGTTGTTCTCCTTTCCTAATTTTAGAAAAAGTTTATCTATGTTTTACATTTTAAATTTATTATGATTTTCGACATTTGTCAACATTTTTTGATAAATTATATTAATTTTTCTTCAAGAATTTTTCCTTCTACATTTTTTAAAGTAATTTTGTTTTCTTCAAATATTATATAGCTATGTTCTGTATTATTTTTTGGTAATGAAATTGAACCCGGATTTGCAAAAATTATTCCTTTTTCTTCTTTAATAAATCCTGTATGATAGTGTCCATAAAACATAATGTCAATATTAGTTTCAGGCAAATTTTCTACATTATATACATGACCATGTGTAAAAAATACTTTCTTTCCATTTACATTCATTTCTATATTTTGTTCAAATTTAAAGTCTGAAATCATTTCATCAACTTCTGCGTCACAGTTTCCTTTTACTGTTCTAATTTTACCTACGAAATCGTTTAAAATTCCAGCTACTTTCATTGGATTATATTCTTGAGTTAATTCATTCCTTGGTCCATGATAATATAAGTCACCTAATAATATTATTTGATCTGGTTTTTCAATTTCGTCAATTTCTTTTATTTTTTCCGCATAATAACTTGAACCGTGTATATCAGATATAATTAATATTTTCATTTTTTTACCTCCTTCAAATAATATTATTATATTTTTTTTGAAATTTCAATATTTTATGTTATAATTATATTATTATGGAAAATATAGAAAGATATAAGCATTTAAATAAATATTTAAAAGATAAATTTGGTGAACGTACCTTAAAAATATGCATTGACGGTGGTTTTACTTGTCCAAATAGAGATGGATTAGTTGGAACTGGTGGATGTATATTTTGCAGTGAACGTGGTTCTGGAGATCATATAAAAAGTGTTGTTGAAATTTCAACTCAAGTACAAAATTATTTTAAGACTTACAAAGCCAAAAGAGCTAACAAATTTATAGCATATTTCCAAAATTTCACTAATACATATGCTGATTTGAATACTTTGAAATCCAAATATGATTCAGCTCTTATTGATGATAGAATTGTAGCTTTAGCTGTTGCAACTCGTCCAGATTGTGTTACTGAAGATATTTGTAAATTGTTAAAATCTTATACAAACAAATATTACGTTTGGGTAGAACTTGGTTTGCAAACTTCTAATAATGTAACTGGCACTATAATTAATAGAGGATATTGTAGTGAAGATTTTACAAAAGCTGTATCTTTACTGAATAAATATAATATTGATGTTGTTACACACATTATGGTAGGCTTACCTAATGAAAGTCTTGATGATTTAAAAAATACTGTAGACTTTATTAATTTGCATAATATCCAAGGGTTAAAAATACATTCTACATATGTTGTTAAAAATACAGTTTTAGAAAAAATGTTAAATGATGGTTCTTATGTTCCTATTACTTTAGAATATTATTTAGAATGTGTTTCATACATTTTAACTCATATAAGCCCTAATATAATTATACATAGAGTTTCTGGAGATGCTCCTAAAGATTTACTTGTTGCACCTACTTGGAATTCCCATAAAAAATGGATTATAAATGGATTAGACAAATTGCTTCGTTCACAAGATTTATGGCAAGGTATGTATTATTATAAAAATAAATAAAAAATCATATTTAGTTAATATAATTTTATTAATTAAAATATGATTTTTTTAATATTGTTTTTCAGTTATGCTTATTTTTTCTGTTGGTTGTCCACAATTATATCTATTTTTGTGGATAACTTAACCTATTTTTATTGTTTCTTTTAATTGATATGATTTTATTTTAAATTCTTTTTTTCCGTCAAATTTTATTATTAATACTTTTGTATAATTATCTTTATTAGGCTTATCATATTCTTCTATTGTTAAACTTGCATTGTATTTTCTTAATGTATCAAAGGTGTTCATAAATCCCATTCCAGTTCCACCTTCATCAGGGTGTGTTGTACTTGGTTCTTTGCCTAATTTTTCAAATATTTCTGGTTTAAATTCTATTCCAGAATCATATATGTATAGCCCATAATTTTCATCTATTTTTCCGAGTCTAACTAAAATGCTTCTATTTAAATTGTTTGTATGATTTATTGCTATAATTGCATTTTTTATATGGTCAGCTAATAATGTTTCTAAGTCCTCTTTTGATACCAAGTTATTTGTCATATAATATATGTTTCCTTTTAATTGATATTCAAATTCAATTTTATTTTTCTTACATTCTGATTGCATATATTTCATCATGTCATCTATTTCTGGTATTCCTGTTTTGTCTAATTCTATTGTTTCTTTTTCTTTATATAAATCTTTTCCTATTTCTTTTAGTCTGCTTTTTAATTCTTCCGCTTCTTCTTTACTTACTTCTGATTTATTTATCATTTCTTCTATTTTATGTTCCAATGATTTTTGTTTATGTGCTAACGTATGATTTTTCTTACTGATGTTTATATTTTCTTTTTCTACATTTTGTAGTTCTTCTTTCTTATTTTCTAATTCTTTTTTTGTTTCTTCTAGTTCTTGTACTAATAGTTTTTGTTTGTAGTATAGCTGTAAAGATTTTTGGATGGTGATGAACATCATTATGGAAACAATAATAAAAACAAAACTTATGTTATTAGCTATCTCATTCCTAGTATTTCCTAATATACTAATGCAAAGTAAGACTACAATACTTATATTTATTACTAATGTATCTATATAATTGCTTTGAATATCATTTTTTAAAAATGTAACTCCATGTTTAAACTTCTTTATTTTAAGCATTTTATTAAGTAGTATAATATATCCCAATAAAATTATAGTCAAACTAAAAATATCATTGTTTACATTTAATATTTTATTTCCTAAAAAAACAATTATTATTATTATCATTAATACTAAATAGTTTATACTTAAAGAAATAATCGTTATTATTATACTCTTTCCAATATTACTCTTGAAAAACATTAAACTTATGATAAATGCTAAGCTTATTATAAGTGTTGCATAGTTTACTTTATATTTAAGAATTCCACATAAAATAGCAAATATTATTATAAGTGATACTTTAGATATTTCAACTATAGAAAGTCTTAATTTTATATTAGCAATTTTAAAATTACTATAGTATGTACATATGGCTATAGCTATCATTTCTATAATTTTAATAAGTTCGGAATTATTGTTCATATGAAAATTACACACTCCACTTTTATATATAATTTCTTTACTTATTATATATTAAAATATGTATTATTTCAATATTGTAAGATTCTATAATAAAAAGGTACTCTTATTAGCACCTTTTCATTGTTCTAAATCCATTTTGTTATCCAATCTACTAGTTCATCCCACCAATCCATACTCTCCACCACCTTTTCTTTTGTTTTGTCCGATCCATATTGATATAATAAAAATACCACCCTTCGTTTTAAAAAAAGTGGTATTTTAAAATAGAAAAAAATGGTGAATTTTGGCGAAAAATAGTTTTTAATTTATCTTCTTATTAAGTACTTCTTCAAAAGTAAATATCCCCCGGCTAAGCCGGGGGCTTTTTATCTTACGCCTAAAAGGCTTTTTTGCAAGCAGAGCCTCAAGG
>CALXZB010000020.1 GCA_944393125.1 uncultured Clostridia bacterium
TCTTCTAAATAAGGTTCTACGTGAACAATTGCTTTATAAACTTTATCTAATTCTACAATATTTTTCTCTAAATTATCAGCAAGTTTGTGACTTTCAAAAGTCGTCATATTTCCATCAACAGTAATTATTAGTACAACTATATATTGATATCCAACAGGTGTTGATGAAAATCCATTTACACCTTTGATTTCTTTATATGCATGGACTAAATCTAAAATTATATCTTTTGTATTTTCATCAATAGAAATATCCATTAAAATATTATAACTTTCCATAAATATTTTAATACCTGTTCTACATATCCAAGCAGAAATACCAATACCAACGACACTATCAAACCAATATATTCCTTTTAGAGATAATAATATTGAAATTAAAGTAAATGTAGTTATTATACAATCATTTCTATGATCTTGCATACTTGCTTCTAATAAAATATTATTATATTTTTTATACATTATCCTAGTATACAGAAATAAAGAAAATTTGGTTAAAATAGTTATAATACATACAATAATTAACCACCAAGAGAAAGTTATTGTATTTCCTTCAAATAGAGTTATTAAAGCATCAAATATTGTTTTTAAAGAAACTGCTATCATAGAAATTGCTATAAACAAAGAAAATATATATTCTGCCTTTCCATGTCCAAAATTATGATCTTCATCACCAGGAGTACTAGCAATCTTATTTCCTATGAATGTCATTAGAGAAGCAAATATATCTCCAAAACTATTTATACTATCAGCAATCATTGCTTGACTTTTACTTGAAAAACCAACAATAGCTTTAATTATAAGTAAAAATATATTTCCAAGCATTCCATAAATACCTGCTTTTTTTGTAACTTTAAATCTTTCTTCCATAGTTTATTCACCTTTCGTTCCTTAAAAATATTCAAAAGATGGATTTTATTGATTTGACATCCATCTTTCAACTTTAATTTCTTTATATTTTTTTAAAACTTCATCATATTTTTTAAATTCATCTTCCCATATAATACTAGGAATTTTATCAAATGCTGTAAAAACTTTTTCTGCTTCCATTAAGTAAATAACTTTTTGTTGAGGAGTTAGTGTTTTATACTTTTTAGAAAAAACATATAATTTATCTAAAATTTGGTTTGCTTCAATAAAACTCCAAAAGTCTTTTACTTCGATTCCGGCTAATTTGATTTGCATTATAGCGTAGGCTACTAATGCAAATATGATAAATAATAATATATATGCTACTGCTAATAATGCCATATGTATCACCTCTTTAAATATTGTACATAAATTATTATAACATATGTTGTTAACAAATGCAAATGTTGGAAAGAGATTATATTTTTGTATAAAAAGAGAACTAACTCTTAGTACTAAGAATTAGCTCTCTAAATACTAATTATTTTTTATCAGAAAAAATTTCTTTAGCAGCTCCTAAACTACTTAATGTATTTGTTGCTTCAAAAGGTATAAATACTTTATTAGCATCACCTTTTGCAATTTCTTTAAGAGCTTCAAGAGATTTTATTTGAACAAGTTTATCATCTGGATGAGCAGATATAATTGCATCATAAACCATAGAAATTTCTTTTGCTTTAGCTTCTGCAACAGATTTTATAGCTTGTGCTTCACCGGCAGCTCTACGAATTCTAGCCTCTCTATCAGCTTCAGCTTCAAGAATAGCAGCAGCTTTCTTTCCTTCTGCAATAGTAACTGCAGATTGTTTTTGAGCTTCAGCTTCAAGTATTAAAGCTCTTTTATTTCTTTCTGCATTCATTTGTTTTTCCATTGCGTCTCTTATATCTGCTGGTGGAGTGATATCTTTAATTTCAACTCTATCAATTTTACATCCCCATCTATCAGTAGCATCATCAAGAATAACTCTTAATTGAGAGTTAATTCCATCTCTAGAACTAAATGTAGCATCTAAATCCATTTTACCAACAATATCACGAATTGTTGTAATTGCTAAATATTCTATACCTTTTTTCAAACTTTGAATTTCATAAACTGCTTTTGCAGGATCTGTAATTTGATAGAAAACTACAGTATCTATTGTAATTGTAACATTATCTTTTGTAATAACTCCTTGAGGTGGAATGTCCATAGTTTGTTGCTTTAAACTTACAACACTTCTTACATGGTCAAAAAATGGAATAATTATTGTAAGACCAGCATCAGCGATTTTATGAAACTTTCCTAATCTTTCTATAATATAAACCTCAGATTGTCTAACTACTTTAATTGATTTTAATGCTATGATTACTATTATAACAAGTAATATAATTAAAAATGGCATGTTTTCCTCCTTTTGGTAATATTAAATTACCCATAAATTTATTTTAAATATTAATAACTAATTTGTAATATATTCTTTAAGTGGTTTAACGAAAGCTTTTACACCTTCAATACTTTCTATTTCAACTTTTGTTCCTTTTGGTATCTTCATCTGTTCTTTAGTTTTTGCAGACCAAACCTGACCTTCTATTTTTATTTGCCCACTTCCTGTTTCCCAGTCTATATCTTCTATTACTATTGCTTTTTTGCCTGAAAGTGAATATACATTAGTTTTTGTTGTATCTTTTTCAGCAAATTTTTTAACTAAAGGTTTAGTTGCAAAAATAAGTAATCCTGAAGAAATAACAAATACTGCAGTTTGAATAATAATACTATCTGTAACAAAACTTACAAGCATTGCAAACAAAGAACCAATTGCGAGCCAAAAGACTAAAAAGCCTATTGTTATAATTTCTAGAATTAAAAATACACCTGCTGCAATTAACCATATTTGCCACATACAAATTCCTCCTTTTATGTTAATAAAAACTACAAATTAATTATACTATAAATTTTACAAAATTCAAAGAGATTTTACAAAAATTCTTGTAAAATTAGGAAAAAAATGATAATATGTACATGCTATAATAATGAATTATTTAATATAATATATATAAATGCTGAGGTGAAAATATGTTTATAGTTGATGAGATTCAAAAAATCATTTCTAAAGAAAATATTTATTTAAATGAACCAATGAAAAAATACACTTCTTTTAAAATAGGAGGACCAGCAGAATGTCTAATAAAAATACACAAAGAAGATGAATTAAAATTAATTTTAGAATTCGCAAAGAAAAATAATATCAAAATAACTGTAATAGGTAATGGAAGCAATATACTCGTTTCTGACAAAGGAATAAAAGGAATTGTTATAAAAATAGAAATAGACACATTTGAACTTGATAGAAAATCAGCATATATAAAAACAGGCAGTGGGGTAAAACTTGCTTGGATTGCACAACAGTGTTTAAAAAATGAATTAACAGGTTTTGAATTTGCTTCAGGAATACCAGGAACAATAGGTGGAGCAATAAAAATGAATGCAGGGGCACATGGCAGAGAAATGAAAGATGTAATAACTACAATAAAATATATGGACTTAGATGGCAATACATATATAATAAAAAATGAAGAAGCAGAATTTATGTATAGAAAAAGTTTCTTCACTAATAAAGACTACATTATAATAGAGGCTGAATTACAATTAGAAAAAGGTAATGCAGAAGAAATAAAAAAACAAATGACAGAGTATGCAAATTATAGAAAAGAAAAGCAACCATTAGAATATCCAAGTGCAGGAAGTATATTTAAAAGAGGAACAGACTTTATAACAGCAAAACTGATTGATGATTGTGGATTAAAAGGATATCAAATAGGTGGAGCACAAATTTCTGAAAAACATGCAGGTTTTATTATAAACAAAAATAATGCAACAGCAGAAGATGTAATAAATTTAATAGAATATACGAAGAAGCAAGTATATAGCAAATTTGGAAAGAAAATCGAAACAGAAATTGAAATTTTAAATTAGGGAGGAATAAAAGTGAAAGGAATATGGCAATGGCTGAAATCTAGTTCAAAAATGAAAAGATGGATATTTTTAATTTTATTAGGAATAGTTTTAACTTGTTATGGAATAGCTGAAATATTAGTTCAAAAAGAAATGGAAATTACACATGCTGGACAAATAATTTTAATATTTGTTGTAGGATTTACATTTATTGTATTAGGCTTAATATTCTTAAATAAGAGAAATATGGAGCTTTTTATAGAAGTAACAGATGATAGAATGAAAAGAAGAAAAAATGTTAATGTAAATTCACTTATATTTGATAAAAAAATATATGATAGAGGACCAAAAATAGTTGTAATAGGTGGAGGAACAGGATTAAATACTGTATTAACAGGAATGAAAAGATACACTAAAAATATAACAGCTATAGTTGCAGTTTCTGAATATGGGCAAAAACCTAATGTTTCAAGGAGAACATTAAAAACAGACATACCTTTTGAAGAAATTAAAGACAGTATAGTTGCTCTTTCATCTGAGAAACAAGAAACAATAGAACATTTGTTAAATCATGAAATGATAAATGACAAATTAAAAGGACTAAAATTTTCAGATATATATTTTACAGCAATGAAAGAAATATATGGAAATGATGCAGTATCAATAGAAAAAAGTAATTCTGTATTTAATATAACAGGAAGTGTAATGCCTGTAACTACACAGGAAATGACAATATGTGCAGAATTAGATAATGGATATGTTGTTGAAGAAAAAGATAGAATACCTGAAGTTGTAAATGATAAAATGACAAAAATCAATAGAGTATACTTAAAACCATCAAATTGTAAAGCTACACCAGAAGTAATTGATGCTATAAAACAAGCTGATAGTATTATAATAGGACCTGGTAGTTTATATACAAATATAATTCCTAATTTATTGGTAAATGGTGTTACAAAAGCAATAAAGGAAAGTAAAGCAATAAAAATATATGTAAATAATATTATGACAGAGCCAGGACAAACAGATGACTATACAGTAGAAGACCATTTAAAAGCAATTAGAGAACATTGTGGAGATGGTTTAATTGACTATTGTATATATGATACAGGAGAAATAATTCCAGAATATATTAAAAAATACAATAAAGAAGGTTCTGACTTAGTGGAACAAAAAATAAATGATTCTTCATTAAAAGGAATAAAATTTATTAAGAAAAACATATCTACAATAATAGATGGAAAGATAAGACATGACCCATATTTAGTAGCACAATCTGCAATTTCTTTAATTTGTAATGATTTAAAATATGAAGACAAAGAAAATGACCCAGAATATTTAATGTTAAATGCTAAATTAAAATCAGATAAAAGAATAAATAAGCTAAAAAAAGTACAAAAGAAACAAAACAACAGAAAAAACATAAATTCAAAAGAAAATAAAAAAACTAAAAAAAGTAAATTTAGTGAAAAATATAGTGAGAGAATAAAATCAATAAAAGAATCTTAGAAAGGAAAAAATATGAGATTTACCAAAGAAAGTATTTATTTAGAAAATGGATTAGAAAAAGAGTGGATTATAACCAATGGGATAGGAGGGTTTGCATCTTCAACCATAATTGGTGCTAATACAAGAAAATATCATGGATTATTAGTTGTTCCAATTATTCCTCCTGCTAGAAGAAGAATGATTTTGTCAAAATTAGATGAAAGTATAGAAATAAATGGTAGAAAGTATAATTTATTTACAAATGTAGGTAAAAACTATATATCACAAGGATATAAGTATCAAGAAAGCTTTGAAAAAAACTATATTCCTAAATTTACTTATAAAGTAGAAGATGTTGAAATAACAAAAGAAATATGTATGGAACATTTTAAAAATACAGTATGTATATATTATAAAATAAAAAATTCAAATAATCATACAAAAATAATACTTGCACCAATAATGAATTTTAGAAATGCTCATGGAATAAATAAAGACCATTTATTTAATATTGAACAGAAAAATAATGGACATAAATTAGAAGTAAAAATAGATGATGGAAATCCTATATATGTAAAAATATCTGAAGGAAAATATATAGAACATATAAATGATACTTTTTATAATATGTTTTATATAGAAGAAGAAAAAAGAGGATTTGAAGCTGAAGAAAATCATATTGTTCCAGGAAGATTTGAAATTGATATTAAACCAGGAGAAGAAAAAGAAATTTCATTTGTATGTTCAGTAGAAGAAAATATAGAAGAATTGAGTGCAAAAGAGATAATAAATGAAGAAAAGAAAAGACTTAAAAAGACATTCGATGAATCTGGTTTAATAGATAATAAAGTAAATAAAACAAAAGAAGAAAAAACAAGAGAAGAATTAATAAAAAGCTTTTTAATAGCAATAGATAATTTTATAATAAAAAGACCATTATTTGATACATATTCAGTTATTGCAGGGTATCCATGGTTTTTAGATTGGCTAAGAGATACTTTGATTTCATTTGAAGGACTATTTCTAGTTACAAAAAAATATGATAAAGCCAAAAAATTATTAAAACACTGCATAAGAGATATTAAGTATGGATTAGTACCAAATACATATAGTGAAGATGATTATAGACCACTATATAATAGTGTTGATTCATCATTATTATTATTTGAACAAGTAAAAAAATATTTGTTATATACTAATGACTATGAATTTATAATGCAAGAGATATATAGTAAATTAGAAAGCATAATAACAAACTATTCAAAAGGAATTGATTTAGACAATAATAATATATATATGGATATAGATGGTTTAATTGTATCAGGAACAGAAAACACTCAAAATACTTGGATGGATGCTAAATATGCTGGAATAGCTGTTACTCCACGCAATGGTAAAGCAGTTGAGATAAATGCTATGTGGTATAATGCACTAAAAATCATGCAAGAATTAGCTATTAAGAATAAAGAAAATGAAAAAGCAACGAAATATGAAAAAATGGCTAAAAAATGTAAGAACTCATTTGAAGATAAATTCTATAATAAAAAAAGGAAATGTTTATATGATGTTTTAGGAGATAAAAAGATAAGACCTAATCAAATATTTGCATTAAGTTTAACTTATCCAGTTTTAGATGCAAATTCAGAAATAACAAAAGAAATGTTTGAAATAGTAACAAAGAAATTATTAAATAATTATGGATTAAAAACACTAGCAAAAGGTGAAGAAAATTATGTAGAAATTTATGAAGGAGGCCCTGCTAGAAGAGATTTCAGTTATCATCAAGGAATTACTTGGCCATGGCTTTTAGGTCCATATTATAATGCATTAAAATATATAACTGCAAATACTAATTCAAAAAGTGAAAAAATTAAATATGAAACACAATTAAAAGAATTTATAGATAATGTAACCAAAACATTTTCAAAAGAAATGCTCGAAAGAGGATGCATTGGAAGTATATCAGAACTTTATGATTCTAAAAAGCCTAATTTACCTAAAGGAGCATTTGCTCAGGCTTGGAGTGTAGCAGAAGTATTTAGAATAATAATTGGAGCATAAAATGTGGGGGACATCAAAAAAGTTCCCCTTGTTTTTAGAAAGGAAAAAATGTTAAAAATAGAAGATTTTGAAAAAGAAACAAATTATACAGGAATTTATTTGTTATATGGTGAAGAAACTTTTTTGCTAGACCAACAATTAAAGAAAATTAAGAAAAATTTTGGAGAGTTAATTAAAGGAATAAATTATATAACAATTGATGAAAATAATATTCAAAACTTAATTTCAGATATTGAAACTCCAGCATTTGGATATCCAAAGAAATTAATTATAGCTAAAAACACAGGGATATTTAGAAGAGAAAGTAAAGGAAAAATCGGAGGAGCTAGTAAAGAATTAAAAGATAAAATAAATGAATATTTAAAAAATAATATAAATATTATAAATGAAGCTGTTGTTCTCATATTTATAGAACAAGAAGCGGAAAAAAATTCTATTTATAATACTATAGAAAAGATTGGACAAATTTGTAATTTTGAAGAACAAAAACCATTTCAAATTATAAAAAGATTAAAAATACTTTGCAATAGCTATAAAGTAAATGTAGATGAAAAAACACTTCAATATTTAATTGAGGCTTGTGGTACAAATATGCAAGACTTGATAAATGAAATAAGAAAACTTATAGAATATGCAGGAGAAAATGGAAAAATTGTTAAAGAAGATATAGATAAATTATGTATAAAAAAGATAGAAAGTGTTATTTTTGATTTAACAGACAACCTAGGACAAAAAAAGATAAAAGAAGCAATAGAAGTTTTACATAATTTAATAGCTGAAAAAGAGCCTATTCAAAAAATTTTAATTACACTTTATAATCACTTTAAGAAGTTATATTTTGTTAAAATTGCAGTTGCAAATAATAAAGATATAGCAACAAGCTTAAATCTAAAAGCAAATCAAATGTTTTTAGTTAATAAATATAAGGCACAAGCCACAGGATTTAAAACACCAGAACTTAGAAAAATTATTCAAGAATTGCAAAACTTAGATTATAAATATAAAATAGGACTAATAGATATAAATATTGGATTAGAAGCAATTCTTTGCACATATTGTTCATAAAAATTGCAAAAATTATTGACAAAAATTTAAAATTAGTAGATAATAAATCTGATTAACAAAAAGAAGAAAAAGTGTAAAAAAATACATTTATTAAGAAACTTAGGAGGAAAAAATATGTATATTTTTAATAGAATTACAGTAAATCCACAATTACCAAAGAGAATAGGAAGAATTACTGAAATAGCAAATAATTTATGGTGGTCTTGGAATACAGAATTCTTAAGACTTTTTAAAATGATAGATATAGACTTATGGGAAAGATGCAATAAAAATCCTATAAAATTTTTAAAATTAGTAGACCAAGAAAAATTAGAAAAAGCATCTAAAGACTTACAATTTACAAAAGAATATGATCAAATAGTAGAAGACTTTGATGATTATATAAATAGTAAAAATACTTGGTTTGCACAAAAATATCCAGAAAACAAAAATGATGTAATAGCATATTTTTCAGCTGAATATGGGCTAGATCAAACAATAGCAATTTATTCAGGAGGATTAGGAATATTATCAGGAGATCACTTAAAATCAGCAAGTGATTTAGGAATTCCAATTGTTGCAGTAGGCTTATTATACAAAAATGGATATTTTAATCAAAAAATAAATAGATATGGAGTTCAATATCCAGAATATAGAGATTTAGATATATATGATTTACCTATAACCCCTGTAAAAGATGTAGATGGAAATGATTTAACAGTATTTATAAAATTTCCAAAAAGAAGAATATATTTAAAAGTATGGCAAATAAATGTTGGAAGAGTAAAATTATATTTGTTAGATTCAGATATTGATTTAAACCATGAAGAAGATAGAGATACTACAGCTAGGTTATATGGAGGAGACCAAGAAATGAGAGTAAGGCAAGAAATTATTCTTGGAATGGCAGGAGTACATACATTAAAAGCTCTAGGAATAAAACCATCTGTATATCATATGAATGAAGGACATTCTGCATTTTTAAATTTAGAAGTAATAAAAGATATAATAAAAGAAAAACAAGTTTCATTTGAAGTTGCAAGAGATATAACATCTTCAAAAACAGTATTTACAACTCATACACCAGTGCCAGCAGGAAATGATATTTTCCCAATAGAATTAGTAGAAAAATACTTTAAAGATTTTTGGCCTAAATTAGGAATTTCAAGAGAAGAATTTTTAAAACTAGGAATGAAACCATGTGAAGAATTAGAACCTGGATTTAATATGGGAATATTTGCCTTAAAAATAGCTGGAATGAAAAATGGAGTAAGTAAATTACATGGAGAAGTGTCAAGACAATTATTTGCAGAAGTTTGGCCACATATTGCTCCAAGTGAATCTCCTATAACATATGTAACAAATGGAATACACACATGTTCATGGTTAGCTCCAAAATTAAAAGATTTATATAATAAATATTTAATACCATACTGGCAAGATAAAATACATGAAGAAGCTGTATGGGAAAAAATAAAAGCAATACCAAATGATAAATTATGGGGAATTCATCAAGAAAGAAAAGAAAAATTGTTAGAACTAGTAAAAGAAAATGTAACAAGAAGATTAAGGAGAGAAGGAGTTAGTTATGAAGAAATAGTTGAAATAACTTCTAAACTTAATCCAAATGCATTAACAATAGGATTTGCAAGAAGATTTGCAACATATAAAAGAGCAACATTAATATTTAAAGATTTAGAAAGAATAACACAAATATTAAATGATGAAAATAAGCCGGTACAGTTAATATTTGCAGGAAAAGCACATCCAGCAGATAAAGAGGGTGCAGATTTAATAAAATACATTCATGAAATATCAATGAAACCACAATTTAAAGGAAAAATATTTTTACTAGAAAACTATAATATAGAAATATCAAGATATTTAGTAAGTGGTGTAGATGTATGGCTAAATAACCCAAGAAGACCAATGGAGGCATCTGGAACAAGTGGACAAAAAGCTTCAGTAAATGGAGTAATAAACTTTAGTATATCAGATGGATGGTGGGCAGAAGGATATAACCAAAAAAATGGTTGGACAATAGGAACTAATGATGAATATCCATCTTATGAAGAACAAGATAAAGCTGATAGTGAAAGCATGTATTATATATTAGAACATAAAATTATTCCAACATATTATGATAAAGACAAAGATGGAATTTCAAAAGTATGGCTAGATTACATGAAAAATTCTATTATTTCAACAGGATGGAAATTCAGTACATCTAGAATGCTTGTTGACTATACGAATAATTTATATATGCCACTATGTAATTTGAATCATAAGCATTATAATGATTTAAATAAAGTAGCAGAATTTAATGAATGGAAAAGAAATATGTACTTGAACTGGAAAGACGTACAAGTAGAACAAATGAAAGACAATGCTGATAATATAACTGTTGACGCAGGAGAACAAATTGAAACAAGATGTATTGTTACACTCCCTAATATAGAAGCAAGACACATAAGAGCAGAAGTATATTATGGAAAATTTTTAGAAGATGGAACAGTTCAAGATGTAAAAATAGTTCCTATGAAACTTGAAAAATCAGATGAACAAAATAGAAAATATTATTATGTGGCTAAAATCGATTTGAAAACAGGTGGAAATTATGGATATACTTTTAGAGTTATGCCAGAACATGAAATGCTATTAGAAAGTGCAAATCTTGATTTAGTTAAATGGGTGGAAAAATAAAATAAAAAAGTACCTACTATGAGTTTGAACTAAAAATATTTGATTTTTGGCTAAAACTAAAGGGTACTTTTTTATTATTTTGCGTATAAAGACAATTTTTTGACAAAAGTATATATAAAAAAACTAAAAAATAGCAAAAAACTATTTACAAATTTTAGAAATTATAATATAATGTTGCCGTAAAAAATATATTTAATAAAAGGGAGGAATATTAAATGAACCGAATTAGCGCCAAGCTCATGTGTGTTATGGCTATATTTCTTTTTATAGCAGTAATACCAATAGTAGCTTTTGCAACTAATGAAGATATCTCTATAGTTGAAAGTATAAATGAAGAATCAGAAAAAGAATATACAATATACTTAAAAGAGATGTCAGCACAAAAATTCAAATATGCATTTACAAATATTCAAAATGCAAATCCAAATGGAATGGATTTATCTTATATTAATTCAATCTCAGATTTGAGAGGAAATCAAGTAGCATTCTTAGATGCAACAACTTATGAAAAATTATCAAAAAACAATCAAACAATTTATATGTGGGCTAAAGTTAAAGATGAAGAAGGAAACGAAAAATTAGTTCTAGAAAATGTTCAATTAGATTTAAGTGAAGCACTAAAAGAAGAAAATTTAAATCAAGTAGAAAACCTAACACAAACAATAAAAGTAGAAATAGCAGATAGTCAAGAAGATACAACAACAATAAGAAATGAAAATGTTGATGGTGTTGATGAAATTGCTAATGTTGGGTATGTAAAAATCTTAGATGAAGAAAAAAATGCAAAATATTATTATGAAATGGTAAAACTACCAAGTTCAGAAAAATATAATGAGCTAAAAGAATTAACAGACAAATTAAACACAGAGTATAATGAAAAAGATATGTATGAAAAAATACAAATTGCAACAGAGTTCAGTGAATTATTTGAAACAGTAATAAGTCAAGCTAAATGGAATGAAGTTGTAGATATGACAATAAAACAAGATGAAAATTCTGAAGCAGGAGATCAATACATAGTATTACTAAAAAAAGTATCTGAAAATGGAGAAGAAACATTAGATGTTCAAATATTAACAGCAGAAGAAACAAAAACTGAAGAAAAGGAAACTATACAAGTCGAAACACAAGAAACAACAAAACTACCAATAACATATGATAGTATTGCACTATTTGTAATATTAGGAATAATTGTAGTTCTAGCAGTAATAGTATTTATTAGAATGAAAAAAGTAAGTAAGAAGAATGAAACAAAATAATACAGAATTAAAAATTTACAAAGCAATTTTTTATATGTTATTAATAGCAATACTAATAGTAGTAGGAATGATAATTTATAAATATGGTAGTAGTCAAATAAATGAAAGAGAAAGCCAAGAAGTAGTTCAAGCTTTTAGTAACATAGATTTTTCAAATATTGAAGAAAAGTCAGAAAACGAAATTCAATTAGAATTTAAAGGATATAAAGTAATAGGAATTGTAAAAATTCCAAAAATAGATATAGAATATCCTATTTTAGAAATTGGGAATATAGACCCAGAAAGTGCGAAAGCACCAATGAAAATATCTATAATCAAATATTGGGGAGAAAACGTAAATGATTATGGAAATTTATCAATAGCAGGACATAACAATAAAAATGGCACAATGTTTGGAAAAACAAAAAAATTGCAAATAGGGGATATTGTAGAATTAACAGACTTAAAAGGCGAAACGATACAATATTCAATTTATGATATTTTTGTAACAGACCCCAATGATGTAAGTATTTTATTACCAAAAGAAGAAAAGGTAAGAGAAGTTACATTAATTACATGTACAAATGGGAACAAACAAAGATACATACTAAAGGCAAAAGAAATATAAAAATATTATTTTAGGGGGAATAAAAATGAGCAAAAAAAGTATTATTGCACTTATCATAGTAATAGTATTATTATTTGCTGCTGGAATATCAGTAGGTGTATTCTTGTATACAAGAGGAACTGCACAAGCTAGTGGTGATGATGAAGAAATAGTTGAAGAAAATCCAGAAGATTTCACTGAAAATCCAATAGAAGATGAGAGTCAGCTAAATGAAGATAATGAAAATACCACAGTTCCAAATGAGAATGACAACGAAGAAAATGTAACAAATACTGATGAGCAAAATAATAATGCAGGCAATAACGATGAAGAAAATGAACCAACAGTAGAAACAGGAGTAACAACAGGAACAAATGTAAATGATGTTGGAGAAACCACAGTAACAAGATATGAGAATCAGGACAAAATATCAAGAACATATTGGGATTGGTGGAAACCATTAGAATTTGATATTGAAAAATCAGATGTAGGAGTAAATCAACCACAATTATCTGTAAAGAAAATGGCAATTACAGGTGTAGGTGGAGATGAATTCATATATGCTGGTCAAGATATAACTTATTATATAGCAGTTAGCAATAATGGAGAGACAAATGTAGAAGATATTGAAATAACAGATAAAATGCCACAAAATACTACTTTTGTGTCTATTCAAGATGCTACAATTGATAATGAAATTGTAGGAACAAAAACAACAGTAGAAACAGAAAATACAGTTGTTGGAGTAAAATGGACAGTATCAATTCCAGCCAAAAAAACAGTAATTGCTAAATTTACTGTAAATGTAAATAAAACAATGTTAGATGAAAATCAAAATGAAGTTGAAACAGCAGGAGTTATCGCAAATACAGCAATAGCAAACGGTGAAGAAAGTACAGATCCTACAAATGACCCAGAAGAAGGAAATGAAACAAAAACATCTATAATTAAAGCAAATAAAACAAGTGTCATAACAAGAAATGATGAAGAAGTTGAAGTGGCTAAAGTTGGAGATTTAATTACATATACAATAACTGTAGAAAATACAGGAGATGCAGAAGGAACAACATATATACAAGATAAAGTTCCAGAAGGAACAGAGTTTGTTTCAGCACAAGAAGGAGCAATTGTTTCAGAAGCAAAAGATTCAGTTGTATGGTCAATTGTGTTAGGAGCTAAAGAAACAGCAACAAGAACATTTACTGTTAAAGTTATAAGTGTTGATGGAACAATTGAAAATATAGCTGATGTTGGTGGAACAGATACAAATACAGATGTAACTGAAACAGGAAACATTGACATTGTTAAAAATGTTTCAAAAATTACAACACAAAACGAAACAGGAGAAATTGTTGTTATAAGTGGAGAACAACTTGTAAATTATGAAGCTAAAGCTGGAGATGTTGTTGAATATTCAATTACAGTAACAAATACAGGAAGCTTGGATTTAAAAGATGTTACAATAGATGAACAATTATTAAATCAAGAAATAAAAATAGGAGAACTAAAAGCAGGAGAACATAAAGAAATAACTGTAACATATGAAGTGAAATATGAAAATGACATACAAAATAAACCGGAACAAACAATATATAATAAAGTTGTTGTTACTGGAACTACTGTACCAACAGATTCAGAAGATGTTCCTGAAATAGTTGAAGATGAAGATGATACGACTACACCAGTAGAAGATGTATCTGCATTAGAAATTGATAAAACAGCAACAGCAGTTAAAGCAAATGGAAGTGAAAACTTTGAGAATATAGACGATGTTACAAAAATAATGGTAAGACCAGGTGATGTAATTGAATATACAATTAAAGTTACAAATACAGGAAATACAACATTAGAAAATATTAAAGTAACTGATTCATTAAAAGTAACAGTTAATAATGAAGTAAAGGATTTAGAACAACAAGAAGATGGAAGTATGGCTTCTGTAATAGCAATTATAGAAAGCTTATCAGCTGAAACAGGAAAAAATGTTGAAGAAATTAAAGTATATTATACAGTTGAAGATACTGACACTGAAAATTCAAATCCAATAAATAATGTTGCAAAAGCAATAGTACCAAATGGACCAAGTGAAACAGATAAAGAGGAAGTACCAGTAAATCCTGATACTAGTGTAAATGGAAATAAAAATTGGATTGATAATAATAATGCTTATGGAACAAGACCAGAAACAATAACAGTAAACCTATTACAAAATGGAAAGAAAATAGATTCTGTAAAAGTAAGTCCTGATATAGAAGGAAATTGGAAATATGAATTTGTAAAATTGCCTAAATATGATATAACAGGAAACTTATATGTATATACAGTAACAGAAGATTCAGTAGAAGGATATACAACCACACAAAATGGAAACAACTTTACCAATACAATAGAACAAGACAACACAGTAGAAGTAAGTGGAACAAAAACATGGATAGACCCAGAAGGAACAGAGCATCCAACAATAACAATAAACTTACTAAGAGATGGAGAAAAAGTAGACAGTAAAGAATTAACAAATGGAACAACAAGTTATACATTTAATAATTTACCAAAATATGATTTAACAGATGGACACAAATATGTATACACAGTAACAGAAAATCCAGTAGAAGGATATACAACAACACAAAGTGGAAATAACTTTACAAATACAATAGAACAAGACAACACAGTAGAAGTAAGTGGAACAAAGACATGGATAGACCCAGAAGGAACAGAGCATCCAACAATAACAATAAACTTACTAAGAGACGGAGAAAAAGTAGACAGTAAAGAATTAACAAATGGAACAACAAGTTATACATTTAATAATTTACCAAAATATGATTTAACAGATGGACACAAATATGTATACACAGTAACAGAAAATCCAGTAGAAGGATATACAAGTACACCAAATGGAAATAACTTTACAAATACAATAAAACAAGAATATGTAAGCATAAGTGGAGAAAAAATATGGGTAGACCCAGTAGAAACAACACATAATCCAATAACACTTCAAGTTTATCAAAATGGTAATCCATATACTACAGAAAAAGGAGTTCCATATCAAGTTACTTTGGAAAATGGAACAACAGTATTTAGCTTTGGAAGTTTACCAAAATATAAAGTAGATATTGAAGGAGAATATATCCTAGATATCAATGGAAATGTTCAGCTAAATGAATATACAGTAGTAGAAACAACTATTCAAACAGCTTATGATGTTAGCTATGGAACTGTAATTAAAGACAATGAAGGAAATTTTGAACAAAATGTTATAAACTCAATTAAACAAGAAGAAATTAATTTAACAGTAAATAAAACCTGGATAGATGAAGGTATAGCAAATAACAGACCATCAATAACAGTAAAATTATATAAGAATGATAAAGAATATAGTACAAAGACAATTACTAATAAAGCATCATCATGTACATTCGAAAACTTACCAAAATACACATTTGGTACAGATGAACATGGAAATCCAATATGTGTTGAAAATCAATATAGAGTAGAAGAAGTATCTGTAAGTGGATATATAACAAATAATGGAACACTTAATAAAAATGGTACAGAATGGACACAAACTATTACAAATAAAATAAATCAAACAACAACATCAGTTACAGTAAAGAAAGTTTGGAATGCACCTAATATAACGGAACATCCAGATATAAAAATTAATTTATATCAAAATGATAGTAAAACTCCATATGCAACAACAACTTTAAGTGCAGGAGGAGATAAAGTATGGCAAGATTCTGAACTAACATACACATGGAATGATTTACCAAAATATTTAGTTGATACAAATGGAAATTATATATTAGATGGTAATGGAAATGTTCAATTAAATAAATATACAACACAAGAAGAAGAAATTAAAACATATAATACATCATATAGTGAAGACACATATGAAATAACAAATACAGCAAAAGGTATTTTACAAGTAACATCAATATCAACAACACAAACTGAGAATAAAGTTCCAGCAGATGTAGTATTTGTACTTGACATTTCAGGAAGTATGTGCGAGGAAAATTCAAGTGTAAAAAGAACTTCAAGAGCTAAAGATATGGTTGATGCAGTAAATAGTGCAATAAGTACAGTAATGAAAAATAATCCAAACAGTAGAATTGCTGTAGTAACATATAGTACAGAAGCTACTCAAACATTTTGGGGCTGGGATAATAAAAACAATGCAACAACTATACTAGAACTTGGAACATATACACCAATAAATGGTTTAACAGAATATTTAAAATGTAGTCAAGGAAATAGAAAATGGGATAGAAGTAAAGATGCTTATGTTTATGAAAATGTAAAAATAAGTACTAATGTAAAAGAAAAGGCTACAAAAACTGTTAATGTAACAGGAGGAACATATACACAAGGTGGTATTGCAATGGGTGCAAACATATTAGCAAATGCAGATGCCCAATATGATCCAGATGGAAATGGTCCAATGGAATCAGTAACAAGAACACCAATACTAATATTATTGTCAGATGGAGAACCAACATGTTATACAACTGAATATAGTAATGTTGGAGAAATCGAAGGAGGAGACGGAAGCTCAACAACCGTAAATGAAGCATATTATACAATAAGAACAGCAGTAGAATACAAAAAAGACATAGTAGAAAACTATGGGACTGCAAATATGTATACAATAGGATTTGGAGCAGATACATTGTTATTAAGAACAATATTGAATCCTGATAAAACTAATATAGACAGATGTGGGGGAAGTTATTATGGTAGTGTTGCTAAATCTTTATATAACAAATTAAAAGAAACACAAGAAGGAATCTATGGATTTGACTATGCAGATGCTTCATATACTACAGGAAGTATAAGCTCAGAAGAGTTAGCAAATTTATTAAACAAATATATCAATTTAAGTCAACCACATAATTCATACAGAATATTTACTGAAACAGAATTAGAAAATAAAAGAGTAGATTTAACAGACGTTGATATAGATGCTACATCTGATATAGAAGATTTTATATCATATGGAAATACAACATATACTTTTGAAGAAGCGATAAATAGAGGAATCGTAAAAATAATTGGAAACAACGAAAAATATTATGTAGATTTATCAACTGTAGATATGACAGAACAAGTTTATTTAAAATATCAAACAATTCCTGAAAATGTATAGATAATAATAAAAAGGTAGAAAACAAATAAAAGTTTTCTACCTTTTTTACTTAATCAATGTAACTGAATATTTAACAACATTTGATAAATCTAATGTACATATTGATGAAAAAGATGTTGATTCATGAGCATCTAATTTTGATATATGAATTTTAAATTCATAAACTACATTATTATAATTATCGAATAAAACATAATTACAAAAGAAAGATTCTAATACTTTGTCAGAAATATTTTCAATAGTTCCAGTAATTCTAGGAATTTCTGCTGAAATATCTATAAAGAAATCTTTAGAAAGTAATTCAGCAGAATTTTCAAATTGTTGGGAACTTGAAAGTGATGAATTATTATAATCAGAAGAAGGGAGTTCATAATTTTTTACTAAATTAAAATGTATAAATTTAAAATAGACAAAAGTAAAAAATAAAATAAAAATAATTAAAATACAAATATATGGAAAATTTATATTTTTTGAAGGCTCAATAGCATGCAATCCTTTACTTTTTTTCCTCATCTTGAAAATAACTCCTTTCCAATTAATGTAATTATATTATACTACATATATTCTTTAAACTCAATAAAAAAGCTAGATTTTATAAAAAACTAGCTTAATTAATTAACTTATGTGTATAATCTAAATTAGCAAAAGACTCATATTCAAAACCTAAAGTATAAACATTAGTAGCCCAAATATCTTTTTCCATCATAAGTCTTAAATTATTATTTAACTTTTTATCCATAAACTTTTTTACAGAAGAAACAACTTCTAATTTACGATTTTTCTTAGAAATAGTACTAATAAGTTCTTGTCCCTTACTATTAAAACCTAAAATTCTAACATAAGGAATAGTTAAATTAGACATTTCCATATCTTTTTTTGTAATACCAAGAATAGAATATAAAAGAATACGTTGTAATCTAGTTTGAGTATATCTTTTACTTTTTAAAATTGATAATAGTTCAATAGTGCTATTGCACTGATTTACTGCATTTTTGATAGAAAACTCAAGTCCTTCAGAAACATCGGGCAAGTTTGCAATTTCTTCTACTGACATTTTTCTTAAAGTAAAAATAATTTCTTTATCAAAGGAAGAAAGACTTTTAACAAAATTTCCTTTTTTAAAGTTTTCTTCTAAAATATTAAAAGTTGATTCAGGAACGAACTTTTGCAAAGCAGATAAATCTTGTGAAGATTGAAAGAAATTACGTATAGAAGTAGCACTTGCAAATTTTGAATTACGAGGCAAATTAGCATCACTATATTTAGAACCTTCTCTTTTTATAGTAATAGGCTGTATATTACTTTTCAATTTTTTTAAAGCTTTCAAATATTCAATACCTAAAATATTATTAGGAGCTGAGAGAACATTAGCAAATCTGCGTAAATTATTTAAATACATCATAAGTGCATTTTCACGAGCTTTTGGAAAAGACTCGCCTCTTGATAATTCATGAGATAATAAAGTTTTGTATTGAGGAGGTTCAAAAGCTAGAACATTTGCAATATCATCTAAAACAGAAATGTTATTTACTTCACTTCCAAAAGAAATAAAATCTACAATTTGGAGTGAATTCAAAATTTTTATAGCACCCATTGCAAAATTTTCAGCACTTGAAACTGAATAAATTGTAGGCAATTCAATTACTAAATCGATACCATTTGAAAGTGCCATTTGAGCTTTTGACCATTTATCAACAATAGAAACCTCACCTCTTTGAGTAAAATTTCCAGACATAATTGCTATACAATAATCAGCATTTGAAATCTTTTTAGATTCAATCAAATGATGTAAATGACCATTATGAAAAGGGTTATATTCTGCCACAATTCCTAAAACACTACTCATGAAAACCTCCTAAAAATATTGAAAAATTTTAATTATATTGATATAATCTTATCACAAAACAAATAAAAAACAAATATAAAACAATAAAAAAATAAATTTTTTTAGGGGGAAAAATGGAAGAAAAAGTTATAATCTATACAGATGGCGCATGTTCTGGAAATCCAGGACCAGGAGGATGGGGCGCAATTCTTATGTATAAAGAAAATAAAAAAGAAATATCAGGCGGAAAAAAAGAAACAACAAATAACATAATGGAAATTACAGCAGTTATAGAAGCTTTAAAATGTTTAAAAACAAAATGTGAAGTTCAAGTATATAGTGATAGTGCATATACTGTAAATGCATTTAATCAAGGATGGATATATAATTGGATAAAAAATGGTTGGAAATCATCAAACAAAGAGCCTGTTAAAAATAAAGAACTTTGGCAAGAATTATATGACTTAACTAAAAAACATAAAGTTGAATTTATAAAAGTAAAAGGACATGCTGATAATGAATTTAATAACAGATGTGATGAAATGGCAAGAGAAGCAATAAAAAATGTAAAATAGCTTTTTATGTATAAACACTCAAAATTTGTATAAAATAATATTAAAATTTATACAAAAGGGTGATTATATGAAAAAAAAGATAATTGGAAGTATTTTAATACTTTTACTAGTAGTTATATTTATAACAACATTATCTATGCAAAATAATACAGTAGATGCTTTGTCAAAATATGGTTCAAGAGGAGAAGAAGTTCGTACAATACAAGAAAAATTAAAAAGATGGGGATATTATACAGGAAATGTAGATGGAATATATGGAAGTTTAACTGTATCAGCAGTAAAAAAATTCCAACAAAAAAATGGGCTGTCAGTAGATGGAATTGCAGGACCCAAAACATTAGCTGCAATGGGAATAATGAGTAGTTCATCTTCAAGCAGTTCTAGTAATAATTCATCAAATGTAAATCTATTAGCAAAAGTAATATATGGAGAAGCAAGAGGAGAACCATATACTGGACAAGTTGCTGTTGGAGCAGTAGTAATGAATAGAGTGAAAAGTAGTCAATTTCCTAATACAATTTCAGGAGTAGTTTATCAAAGTGGAGCATTTGATGCTGTTTCGGATGGACAAATAAACTTAACACCAGATGAAACAGCTAAAAAAGCAGCACAAGATGCATTAAATGGATGGGATCCAACTTATGGAGCAATATATTATTTTAATCCAAGTACAGCAACTAACAAATGGATTTGGTCAAGGCCAATGACTGTAACAATAGGAAAACATAGATTTTGCAAATAAAAAAAGGCAATGTAATTTAAAAATGATTACATTGCTTTTTTATTTAGTTATTTTTTAATCTAATGAAAATTGCAATTCCTAGAAATACAAGCAAAATTCCAACAACTAGTAAACAAATACATAAAATATTAGTTACTTCTAAATCAAAATCAGAAGTAATAACTGATGAAGAAGAAGTCGTTGTTGATGTATTTGTACTGGAATTAGTATTAGTATTTGAATTATCGCTTAAATTCATATTAACAGCAAAAACATAAGAGCAATTAAAAACAATAAGTAACATTAAAAACATAATAGAAATAACTTTTAATAATTTTAACATTTGTAAGAACCTCCTATAAATTTTTACATAAAATTTATTATTATAATATCAAAAGCCAAAAAAAAAGTCAATAAAAAATTTAAAATGGACTTCAAAAGGACACAAAACTATGATATATTGATATTGGAAAAAGGAGGAATTAAAATGCCTTACATAGAATTTAAAAATATTTGTAAACAATACATAATGGGAGAAATAACAATAAATGCATTAGAAAATGCAAATTTCCAAATAGAAAAAGGAGAATTAGTAGTAATTGTTGGTCCATCAGGAGCTGGAAAAACAACAGCATTAAATATATTAGGAGGAATGGACTCTGCTACTTCAGGAGAAGTTATAGTAGATGGAAAAGAAGTAACAAAATTAAAAAACAAAGAATTAATAAAATATAGAAGAGAAGACATAGGATTTGTATTTCAATTCTATAATTTAATACAAAATCTAACAGCAAAAGAAAATGTTGAACTAGCAACACAAATATGTAAAGATTCTTTAAATCCAGAAGAAGTTCTTGAAAAAGTTGGATTAAAAGATAGAATAAATAATTTTCCATCACAATTATCAGGAGGAGAACAACAAAGAGTTGCAATAGCTAGAGCAATAGCTAAAAATCCTAAATTATTATTATGTGATGAACCTACAGGAGCTTTAGATTATAAAACAGGAAAACAAATTCTAAAATTATTACAAGACACATCTAGAAAAGAAAAAATGACGGTTTTAATAATAACACATAATACAGCAATTGCACCAATGGCAGACAAAGTAATACACTTTAAAAATGGAACAGCAGAAAGAATAGAAAAAAATGAAACTCCTATTTCAGTTGAAAAAATAGAATGGTAATAAAAAAAGAAAGGAGACTACTATGAAAAGAGCCTTATTAAAAGATAGTATTAAGGAAATAAAAAATACATATAAAAGATTTATATCAATACTATTAATGGCATTTTTAGGAGTAGGTTTTTTTGCAGGAATAAGAGCTGCATCTCCAGATATGTTAGATACTTTAGATCAATATTATAAAAAACAAAATGTATATGACATAGAAATAATATCAACATTAGGATTAACAGATGGAGACATAGAAGCAATATCACAAATAGAAAATATAGAAAAAGTAGAAGCTAGTTTTGAAACAGATGGCAAAATTGAAATAGAAGGCAAAGAAAACATAGTAAAATTAATAACATTAGGAGAAATAAATAAACCAATAATATTAGAAGGAAATGCTCCAACAGCAGAAAATGAATGTTTAGTAGAACAAAGTTTTCTTACAGCTAATAACAAAAAAATTGGAGATACAATAAACGTTGAAGTTGAAGTAACTAAAAATGACAATGGAGAAGAAATTCAATATTTAAAAAATTCTGAAATGAAGATAGTCGGAACAGCAAAAAGTCCATTATATATTTCAAGAGATAGAGGAACAAGCAGTTTAGGAGCAGGAAAAGTTAATTATTATATATATATGCTAAAAGAAAATGTAAATACAAGCATATACACAAAGATATATGTAAAAGTAAAAGATTCTGATAAATATGTGACTTCTGAAAATAATTATGAAGATTATATTGAAGAAGTAAAAAATAATATAGAAGAAATAAAAGAAGAAAGAGAAAATGCTAGAAAACAAGGGTTAATTGATATAGCAAATCAAAAAATTACAGACGCAGAAAATGAACTAAATAATCAAAAACAAGAAGCAGAGAATAAAATTGCGGATGCAGAAAGTGAGCTTTCTAAAGCAAGAGAAGAAATACAAAGTGGCGAAAATGAAATAAGTCAAAATAAAAAAAGTGCTGATACAGAGTTTGCAAATGCACAAAAACAAATAGATAATGCAAAACTAGAACTAGAAAATAAAGAAAAAGAACTTAATACTAAAGAAGAACAACTAAACAAACAATATGAACAATTAGGAATTGAAAATCCATATTCAGGAGAAATACAAAAGGCAAAAGAAGAAATACAAAAAGCAAAAAAGGAATTAGAGCAACAACAAGCAGAATTAAATAATACCAAAAATACAACTTATGAGAAAATAGAGAATGCCCAAGAAGAATTAGATGAAGCAAAGAAAAAACTTGAGGATGGCGAAAATGAATTAGAAAATAGTAAAAAAGAATTTAATGAAAAAATAAAAGAAGCTGAAGAAAAGTTAGAAGAAGCAAAAACAAAAGTAGAAGAAATAGAAAATCCAGAATGGTATATATTAGACAGAAATTCAAATGCAGGATATGTAAGTTTTATACAAGATACAAAAAGTGTTACAAATATAGGAAGAGTATTTCCAATAGTATTTTTTGCAGTAGCTGTACTAATATCTTTAACATCAATGACAAGAATGGTAGAAGAACAAAGAATGCAAATAGGAACTTTAAAAGCACTTGGATATAATAATATTCAAATAATGAGTAAATATATTTTATATGCAACTTTAGCTAGTATAACAGGTGGAATATTAGGAATGTGTGTTGGTTTTATGACATTACCAAAAATATTATGGGGATTATATAGCACAATGTATCAAATACAAGATGATGTCATAATAGGATTTAGATGGGAAATCGGGCAAATAGGACTAATAATAATAGGTATATGTATAATTGGTGCAACATTTTATGCAGTAATAAAAGAACTAAAAGCAACACCAGCAATACTTATGAGACCAAAATCACCTAAAATGGGAAATAGAGTAATGCTAGAAAAAATACCATTTATATGGAAGAAATTAAATTTTATTCAAAAAGTAACTGTAAGAAATATCTTTAGATACAAAAAAAGATTTATAATGACAATTATAGGAATATTTGGATGTACATCACTAATTGTAACTGGATTTGGTATAAAAGATTCAATAACAATTATATTGCCAAATCAATATGAAAAAGTTTTTACATATGATTTACAAATAAACTTAAAAAATGAAGATGAAATTCAAGCAATACAAGAAAATGAAAATATTGAAAAAGTTGTTGAAACAAATATGACATATATAAAAATAAAAAAAGCAGAAAATGAGGAAGATATTCAATTAGTTGTTCCAAAAGACGATTTTTCAGGACTAATAAATATAAATGATGTAAAAACAAAAGAAAATTTGGAACTAGTAGATGATAATATATATATAACAGATAAAGTTGCACAATTACTAAATATAGAAGAAGGAGATATAGTAACACTAAGAGATAATGACAACAATGAATATGAAATTAAAATAGACAAAATTGTAGAAAATTATGTTTCACATTATATTTATATGACAAAATCAACTTATGAAAAGGTAATAGGCAAAAATTACGAAACAAATACATTACTTACAAAAAACATAGAATTAAGCGAAGATGATGAAGAAAAATTAGTTGAAGAATTGATGGAAAAAGATAGTGTTACATCAATAACAAGAACTACAGTGTTAATGAAAACACTGGATGATACATTAAAATTATTAAACTATGTAGTTTTAATACTTATAATATCAGCAGGGCTTCTTGCATTTGTGGTATTATACAATTTAGCTAATGTAAATATAAGTGAGAGAATACGAGAACTTGCAACTATTAAAGTATTAGGATTTTATGATAGAGAAGTATATGATTATGTAGCAAGGGAAATGACAATTCTAACATTAATAGGAATAATATTAGGATTATTTGGAGGCTATTGCTTAAATTACTTTATAATAGGAACATGTGAAATTAATATATTAAGGTTTGCTAAAATTATAAAACCTGTTAGTTATATTTACTCAGTACTTATAACAATAGTTTTTACAATAATTATAAATATAGTAACATATTTATCACTGAAAAAAATAGATATGATACAAAGTTTAAAAAGTATAGAATAGAAAAGGGAGAAATATTTCTCTCTTTTTACTTTAATGAGACTGTTTAATGGTTTTATGGAGTTATACTACCACAAATACAGATATTATAATGTTTTAGTTATTAATAAAAAATATTTTTATATAAGTAAAAACGAAAGAATTTTGTATATCTAAACTTAACT
>CALXZB010000021.1 GCA_944393125.1 uncultured Clostridia bacterium
ATACTTTTCTTTAATTTCTTTATAATTATATATCATTTTAACCACCAATTTAATTTTAAACTAATTATCCGCACTTGTCAAGTAAGTGCGGATAATTAGTTTGATTTTTTAAAAGAAATTTTCCCTATTTTTTACCAACTTTTTTTCTATTTTCAAATACTTCTATCCTTTGTAACATATCATTTACTGTAGTTTCACCTTCAGCACAGTCTTGTTTTAATTCTAATGCCATATAATTCCATTGATTAAACTCACTTTTTGAAATTATTTTTCTATCAGCTTTATATTTATACCTTTTATATACTCTCCAATATTCTTTTTCTCCTGGTATATCTCCTGCTTTTTCTTTATGTCTATTCATTGCTCCAACATCTTTGCAAGTTTTTTCTGTTCCTTTTATTGGTCGATTACAATATATTTCATCTTTTCTATTTACTGGTATAAAATATTGATGACAGTTTTCGCATTCTTTAAACTCTATATCACTGCTTACAAATTTTAATAATTCAAATCGAATTAAATCGTTCATATCTTTAATTTCATATAATTCCTTTATTTCTGTGCTATCTCTTTTAACCACATCAATCAAATCTTTACTTGTTTTATATTCAGCTCTTTCATCTAAATTAGGAACTGCTCTATAAAATACATTAAATGGTTTGTTTATATAAAAATTATCTTGTTTATTTTCAATAACTCTTGTTTGGTCTAGAACATATAGTTTTTGTGCATTTGACATTCCTTCTAATTGACTATTGGTTATTTTTTTATAAATATAATCTATCTCTTCTTTTAAAATGGCTCTCTTTCTCTTTATATCTGCTATAATTTCTTCTCTTACATAATGATAAAATTTTATATATCTTTCCTTTTTCTTTTCATCAATTACTGATGCCAATTTTCTAATCCCTATATATCTATCTGTTTTTAATTTTTTATCTTTTTTTGCATTTTCATGTTCTACATAAATACAATTTTTTACAGTAGTATCTGGCATTCTCTTTTCTAATATATCCATTCTTTCTACTCCACTTGTTGGAGTTTCAGACATAATTTCATATAGCATTTGTGTATAAAAGTGCATATATACACAACTATTATCTATTTGTGCCATTAAATTTTGTAACATTTCTATGTAATCAAACATTGATATTTTAGTATTCGAAGCATTTTGAGTTATTAAATCAATAACTTGTGTATATGCCATATTTATCTCATCAATATCTAAATACATAAAGTTTAATAAATGGATTCCTAATGGAAGTTCCATTCTCTGTACTCCTAAAAAATCTTCATTATCTGGATAAATACATATATGATTATTTTCGTTCAAAGTCGCATATTATTATCCTCCAACTACTTTTCTACAAACAATACCTCTACTATATTTTTATATCTATCTTTTATTTCTTCTCTAGTTTTTTCACTTAATTTATTATAATCTCTTTCTAATTTCTTTCTTACATATTCTTTTCCATCGGATATAGACAAATTCATTTCTTTATATACTAACTAAAATAATGATGGTATGCAATCAAAATGCGCTATAACATCCGCATCTGCTACACATTGTTCTTCAATTGTATTTCTAGGCAGCTTTTTACTACCTCTATGTCTTAATACACACTCTTTAACTCTTTCTTTTTTGTCTTCTGGATAATTTAGTTCTGTCAATAATTCATCTGCAATTTTAGCACCATATACATTGTGTTCTTCTCTAGGTCCAATTTCTGAAGGCATTGCTATATCATGCAACAATGCTCCTAATTCAACAATTTCGACATCTACATCATATTTTTTTGCAAGTTCAACTGAATTTTTAACAACATATTTTATATGGTCATTCCAAAAGTCGTAACCATATTTTTCATTATATGCATCACATCTTTTTAATAATTCTTCTTTAATACTTTCAACTATTCCGCTCATTTATTTTCCTCCAAGACAATTTACTTTTCTTATTGCTATTACTATATCACAAATTCCTTAATTATTCCATAGTTTACATTTATTTATATTACTTTTCATCGTGGTAGGGGTATTTTGCTGGGGTAAAGCACAAAAATAAGACTACTTAATGTGTTGTAGTCTTACTCCTATCTATATTCTATAATTTAATTTTTATTTGCTTGTTTCGGGTTATGAGTAAATTTCTATTTTAAGTATTAAAAAAATATGTAGCTTCTAAATCTGCCTCAAACATAAGTAATGCTAGAGGGTATTTAGTATAAGCTGTTCCTATTGTTCCATATAATTCTTTAGGTTCTGTAAATCCCATATGCCAACGAATAGCATATTTTTCTTCACTTGTTAATTTCATATATTCTGTTATCATCATTACAGATTTTTCTCCATGGCCATATGGTATTGTATCTTCTACTGTATAATATGGTACTTTTTCCCATACTCCTAGAGCATTCTTAGCATTTCTATAGTCTATTTTGTAAAAATTAACTTTACATATATCATGTAATAATGCAACTATTTTTAAAGTATCTTCTGAAACTTCTAGTTTTTTAGGTGAGTTTTTTACTTTTTCAGTTAAAATTTCATATACTTTCATACTATGCTCTACTAGCCCTCCTGCATAATCTCCATGAAATCTAGTACTTGCAGGTGCTGTGAAGAAATCTGATTCTTCAAGAAATTTTATAAGATTTTCTATTCCATCTCTTTTTATAGTTTTTAGTATTTTTAAAAATTCTTCTTTCATTGTTTTTCCCTTCAAATTTTATTTATTTTTGATTTTATCTTTAATTATTTTAATTACTTCATTTGCTTCTTCTTCTACTGTCATTCCTGTTGAATCTATATAAATTGCATCTGGAGCTTTTATTAAAGGTGATAATTCTCTATGGCTATCTCTATAATCTCTGTCTATTACATTTTTCAAAATTTCTTCATATGGTGTATCTATGCCATTTTCTTTATTTTGTTTAAATCTTCTTTGGGCTCTTTCCTCTGGTGTTGCATCTAAATATATTTTTACATCTGCATTTGGAAATACATTTGTTCCAATATCTCTACCTTCCATTATAACATCTATTGATTTAGCCATTTCTCTTTGTAGTTTTACTAAATGTTCTCTAACTATTTTTACTGTTGCAACTGGTGATGCATATTCTGTTACTTCTACAGTTCTTATTTTTTTTGTTACATCTTCACCATTTAAAAATACCTTTTTTTCTCCATCTTTATCAAAAAATTCAATTTTTATATTTTGTAAAAGTTCCTCTATTTTTCCGGTTTCTTCTATTTTTATATTTTTTTCTAACATTGCTAATGCAACACATCTATACATTGCTCCTGTATCTATTGCTACTAAGTTTAGTTTTTCAGCAACTATTTTTGTTATACTACCTTTTCCACTTCCTGCTGTTCCATCAACCGCTACTATAAATCCCATTTCAATTCCTCTTTTCTAAATTTTATTCTCCATCTTTGGTTAAAATAAATCCTGTTGCAATATATCTTGTTCTATGTGCTCCTGAACTGTCTACTGGATCATTTATTATTTCTCCATTTAAAACCATTGCACTTGATGTTCCACCATCTAAGTTTGCTGCATTATATGCTCCATAGTTTTGCATAATTTCTATTAAATCATTCATGTCAGCACCTGGTCTTGTAATTGTTCTTCCATCTATTACTAAAAATAATACTATTCCATCTTTTCTTTGTCCTATTACTGTACGTGGTGCAGTTCCCCATCCTCCATTTCCTAATACTTCTGATGGTTTTCCATTTACAATTAAAAATGGTCCAAATGTTACAGCATCTCTAATTTTCATTTCTTGAGCTTGTTGTAATGTCATTTTTCCAAGTACAAGTTTATCATCTTCTGTAAATCCTATTAGTCCTCCTGAGCCTGTATATTTCTTGTTAGTTATTACTTTTCCATCTGATATAGTTATTCCTAAAGGATTAGCTCCATTACTATTAAAATTTGGGTCTTCAAAGCCCCCTCCATTTATTGCAATTACTGCATTATTGTCTTTTGCCATTTGTGTTAAATATTGTCCACTTACTCCTACCTTTTTAGTATGAACTGTTTTTACTTTTGATGGATCATATATTACTGCTAAATAGCCACTATAGCCTTTTCCTTCTATTTCTATTATTTTATAATCATCATTATTAGGATCTTTTTCTAATACAGCTCTTTCATATTCATTTTCATATTCTATTTGAGTATTTTCTGTTTGGTCTACTACTATTATATCTGTATCAGTTATTTCATCTATTTCTTGTACTTTGTTTCTGTTTAATACTTCTTGTATTGTGTCATCATCATAGAACCAAGTTGCTAAGTATTGATGGCTCATTGTTGTCATTGCTGTTGTAATTAACCATTCTCTAAATCCTGACCATGGTCCATATAATAAAGTTCCTCCACTTATTGTTCCTATTATTGCTAATATTATTAATATTAATAGTATTTTTTTTGTAGTTTGTTTCTTATTCTTTTCCTTTGTTGGTTTTATTGTTTCTTCTATTCCTTTGTTTTTCATTTTTCCCCTTTCCTTTTAATTTATAATCTTTTTTATTATAACAATTTTCTACAATAAAGGCAACCTATATTTTTAAATTTTTTTAACACAAAAAGCACAGGTTTTACCTGTACTTTTATCCTATATTTTCTTTAATTTTATTAGCTTTTTTTCTAATTCTTTGAATTGCAGTATCTACAGATTTTACTTTAGTATTAAGTTTTTCTGCAATTGATGCATATGATTTTCCTTTTTCATATTCATACAAAACTTGTAATTCAAAATCACTTAAATTTTCCTTTATTTTATTTTCTATACTTGCAAAATATTCCCTATCTGCAATTATATCTGATGGGTCATCTAATATTTTTACATCAAGTATATCTATTTTATTCATATCTTCATTGTCATCATATGCTGCTGCATTTAATGATATTGATGAATTTAGTGGTATGTGTTTTTGTCTATTTGAATTTTTTACTGCAGTAATTAGCTGTCTTTCTATACACATATTAGCAAAAGTTTTAAAAGAATTTTGCTTTTTTAAGTCAAAAGATTTAACTGCTTTATATAGTCCAATCATTCCTTCTTGTATCATGTCCTCTTTTTCTGAACCAACCATAAAAAAACGATTTGCTTTCATACTTACAACATCATTGTATCTTTCTATCAAACAATTTAAAGCATTTGTATCTTCTTTTTTTATATTTTCTATTAACTTTTCGTCTGTCATCTGTGTATATTCATTTTCATTAATCGAAAACATATTTCCTCCTTAACTTCATAATGTTATTATAGTTTCAAATTGCCTGTATGTCAAGGCTTTCATTCAAAATATTTTTAGCTATTTGTTGAAATTCTTTTTCTGGTTTTGTTAAATATATTTTTTCTGTTCTATTTTTTTGATTATTTTCTAAGTCATTTTCTTTTAAGTATTTTTCTAAATACTTTGATACTGTAATTCCAGTATTTATAAGTTCTGTATCATATTCCATTTCTTGTCTTATAATTTCTTCATATATAGGATAATGTGTACATCCTAATATAATTTTATCTATATGTTTTTCCTTAAATGGTCTCATATATTCTTTTATTACTTTTCTTCCTTCTAAACTTTGTGCTTTTCCTTCTTCTGCTATTGTTGCTAACATTGGACATGCTTTATTTATAACTTCTATTTGTGGCATTTTTTCTTTTAATTTTCTTTCCCAAGCTCCGCTTCTTATAGTTCCCTCTGTTGCAATTACTCCAATTTGATTATATTTTTTTTCTTCTATGTATTTAACAGTTGGATCTATTATTCCTATTATTGGAATATCAAACTTTTTTTTTAATACATCTAATGCTTGACTTGTGGCTGTACCACATGCTATTACTATTATTTTTACTTGTTTTTCTATTAGCATTTTAACATTTTGCTCTGCAAATTTTATAATTTCTTCTTTTTTTCTATTTCCATATGGAAAATTCTTTGTATCTCCTAAATAAATTATATTTTCATATGGTAAGGTTTTTCTTATTTCTGCTAATACTGTTAACCCTCCTACACCTGAATCAAATATTCCTATTGCATTATTATTCATTTTTTCACCTCACTTGTTTATTATACTATACTTCTCCAAAATATTCCACAAATCATGAGCATTTTTTATTTTTTTTCATATTATATATAAATAAGGCTTAAGCCTGAAGAAAGGAATGAAATTTTATGGAATTAGATATAAAAAAACCTGATTGCCACCCTATAATTGATATTGATGGATTTATTTCAAATGGTAAGCAATTTGATTTAGATATAACACTAGCTGATGATCATAGAGATGTAATTTCTGGCATAGTTAAAGACTGTTTTAAAGAACCTGTTAAAGATGCCATAGTAAAATTAGTTGAAGTTGATTGTAAATTTGGTAAAAAAGATTTAAAAACAGTTTCTTATACTTTTACAAATAAAGATGGAGAATTTGTTTTTGGTCCACTTTGCCCAAATAAAAAATATTCTATACAAATTTGGAAAAATGATGTAAAACATTTTAAAATTTGTAAAAAAACTCATATTGATACTGATTGTCTTGATGGTATAGATATTGACTGTGATAAATGTTTTGACACATGTGACTTTGATGATAAAAAAGATAAATGTGACCTATAACTTTACTATTTTATAATAATAAAGACTGTTGAAAAACTTAATCAACAGTCTTTATTTGTTTATTTTTAAATAGTCTTACATTATTCCCATTTTTTTAGCTAGTTGTTTTCCTTTTTTAGCCATTTTCTTTGTAGAAATATTGCTTTCTGAATATGCCATTAAAACTCCAGTTGTTATTAATCCTCCAATTACTAAACCTTTAACAAATTTCATATTATACTCGACCTCCTATAGTTTTTATTCTGATAGTATCTTTTTTATCTGATTTTAGTATTTCTTTTTATATGTATTTTATACTCTTTATATAAGGTATATATTTCATGAATGGCAATTACTGTTAAAAATATTCCAAATAATTTTTTTAATTTTTCTACATCTGTATTTACTGAAATTTTTGCTCCAATAATGGCTCCAATAATTCCTGCAATAGAAGTTAATAGTGTTAATTTTATTTCTATATTTTTATTTTTATAATTTACTATTATAGCTGAAATAGCTGTTGGAATAAAATATATTAAATTAGTTGCTTGAGCTATATGCTGTTCTAAACCAATAAATGTTGTTAATAAAAATATTAATATAGTTCCTCCTCCAACTCCTATTCCACTAAATATTCCAGAAAAAATTCCTATTAAAATTTCCATTGTTTTCTCTCCTTAATATTGGGAATTTTATAGTTATTTAAAAAATATATTATAAATTGCATAAATTAAAAATAGTGTAAATACGGTTTTTAATATGTAGTCTGGTGTTTTTTTCAAAATTTTTGCACCAATATATCCGCCAATTATACCACCAATTGCACACAATATTCCTATATTCCAATTTATATAATTAGCTTTATAATAAAAAATGCTACTTGTTATAACCATTACTAACATACCACATATTGATGTGGCTCTCGCTTTTTGAGATTCCATTTTTAATATATACATATATGCAGGAACAAGAATCATTCCACCACCTGTTCCAAAAAGTCCACATATAATTCCAGCTAACAAGCTAATTATAATTTTTTTTATTACCATTTAATCATCTCTTTATAAGTTTTTTGTTCTATATAAAAAAATAAAAAGAATCCTTTTTTCTTTTTATTTTTCCCTATTTAAAATTTTTTATTCTTTTTATAAATTTCAAATTTTTATATTTTCATCTTTAATATAATACTTTGTTCCTATCATTTTGTCTGGTAAATATTGTTGTTCTACCCAATGTCCTGGAAAATCATGTGGATATAAATATCCTTCATGATATCCTAATTCTTTCATTTTTTCTATTGGAGCATTACGTATGTGCATTGGTATTTCTCCTGTATCTTGATTTGCTACATCATTTAAAGCTTTATTTATTCCTAAATATGTTGCATTTGATTTTTTACAATTAGCTACATATACTGCTGCTTCTGCTAATAGTATTCTTGCTTCTGGCATTCCTATCATATGAACAGCTTGCATTGCTGATGTTGCTATAACAAGTGCTTGTGGATCAGCTAGTCCAACATCTTCAGATGCACATATTACTATTCTTCTAGCTAAAAATACTGGATCTTCACCACCATTTAAAGCTCTTGCTAAATAGAATAAGGTTGCATCTGGGTCTGAACCTCTCATTGATTTTATGAATGCACTTATGTTGTCATAATGAGCTTCTCCGTTTTTGTCAAATATAGCTTTTCTGTTTTGAATACTATTTTTAATTACTTCATCAGTTATATGAATATATCCATCTGCTTCCATGTTTGTTGTAAGTACAGCTATTTCTAGTCCATTTAATGCTGTTCTTACATCTCCATTTGCTATATCTGCAATTTTCCTTAATGTACTATCTTCTATTTTTATGTTGTATTCCCCTAATCCTTCTTTTCTTTTTAATGCATTTTTTAAAATTTTATAAATTTCTTCTTCTGTTAATGGATTTAGTTTTATAACCATTGACCTTGATATTAATGCTTTATTTACTTCGAAATATGGATTTTCTGTTGTTGCACCAATTAAAATAATTGTTCCATTTTCTACAAATGGTAATAATGCATCTTGTTGTAATTTATTAAATCTGTGAATTTCATCTATAAATAAAATGCTTTTTCCTGCAGGGTTTAGCATGAAGTTTTGAGTTTCTTCTACTATTCTTTTTATATCTGCAACTCCTGCTGTTACTGCATTTATTTTATAGAATTTATATTTTGTTGTTTCACTTATTACCTTTGCTAACGATGTTTTTCCACATCCAGGTGGTCCAAATAATATTATACTTGATAATCTATCTGCTTTTATTGTTCTATATAGTATTTTTCCTGGTCCTATTACATGTTCTTGGCCTACATATTCTTCTAAACTTTTAGGTCTAATTCTATATGCTAATGGTTCTGTTTGATTCATTGTTTTCTCCTTTATTAAATTTTATACAAATTATAAAACCTAATTATTTTTTTGTCAATATTTCGAACATTTTTTTGTAAAAATATTGATTTTTATAAATTCTAATAGTATAATTGGAACAAAATGAAAGGAGAATTTTATGTTAGCATATATAAAAGGTTCATTAGAGATGAAATATAAGAATTATATTGTTATAGATGTAGGAGGTCTTGGATATAAAATATTTATGGCAGAAAATGCAATAAATTCAATTGGTGAAATTGGAAATACTATAAAAGTTTTTACTTATTATAGAGTTAGAGAAGATGATATTAGTATTTTTGGTTTCAAAACTCAAGAAGAACTTAGAATGTTTGAGCTTCTTTTATCTGTTAGTGGTGTTGGTGCAAAAAGTGCTCTTGTTATGCTTTCTTGCATAGAACCATCTGATTTTGCTATTGCTGTAATTTCTAATAATGTTAAATTACTTACACAAGTTCCAGGTATTGGCACAAAATCTGCTCAAAGAATTATCTTGGAGTTAAAAGATAAGTTGAAAACAGAACAAAATGATGAGCATCTTGAAGGTTTAAAAGCTAAATCTGAAAAAGTTAATGAAAATGTTCAAGAAGCAGTTTCTGGTTTAATGGTTCTTGGTTACACAAGAAAAGATATAGAAAAAGCATTTGAACATTTAGCTGTTGAAACATTATCAGTTGAAGATTTGATAAAAAAAGGATTAATATTATTATCAAAATAGCAAAAGGACAGGCAATGCCTGTCCTTTTGTGTGGTTCAAAAGCTTATGCAGCTTTTTTACCACGATAGTGAACTTTGGTTTTCTTAGCCTTCCCCTCTTCAGAGTATTTGCCACAGTATTTCGCCGAATGGCTTTTTTCTTTTGTAAATTTCCCCTGCTTTCCTTTTTTTACTCCAATTGTATTGTTCAAAACGAGCAATGCAATTGCTACAATGCAAACTTGCATTGTAATAAGCAAAACGTTAGCAAGTTTTCCTGTGCTCATGCTGTCGAGTGAGGATAGCAAAAAACCGTACTCACTCTTCTTGGAAAGTTTCTCCATGCGGTTGATGCAGTTTTCATAGTCTGAGCGAATAATCTCGAAATCTACATTGCCACTGCTGACAGATTGGGCCACATTGGACCGCTCTGCAACAATCGACAGGTATTCGATATTTTCTCCCATTTGCATGACCATAAAAAAGAGCACCACCAGAGCCAAAATGACGTTCAAAAGCTTGTTGTTGATTTTCATGATAACTTCTCCTTTTTTCTTGGAGCTGATATTCCTCAGCCCATTTTTTCAACTTTCGCAAAGTCTTGCTTATATTAATTATAACATAGTGAATTTTTATTTGCAAACTAAAAAAAGATATCTTTAAAAATTTAAGATATCTTTTATTTATATATTTTATTTAATATTGTTCCTACAAAATGCACAATTTGTGTAGAATTTTTATTTGCTACTTCCTTACCTAAAGCTTTACCACCAACAGTTATAGATGCAACAATAGCACTAATGATGAATTGTAAATTAGGTCCTGTTGCTTGAGTAAGTTTCGCAGAAATCATAGCACTTATTGCTCCGCTTAGTACTCCACATACGTCACCTATTACGTCAGCACATATATTTGCAACTTTTGCAGAATTTTTTATTAATTTTATTGATGTTTTTGCTCCATATGCTTTTTTGGTTGCTTTTGCATGAAATTCTTCTTCATTTGCTACTGTTACTGCAACACCTATTATGTCAAATATTATACCTATCGCAATTACAGCAATTAATATTATTATTGATGATATCAAATTAAGATTTGATACTCCATATGTTGAAATATATGAAAAACATATAGATAATATAAATGTTGTTATAAATACTTGTATAAACCACTTAATCTTCGAGTGTTCATTTTCTTTATTATTTTTTGAGTTTTTACTCATTAATTATATCATTCTCCTTTAAAATAAAAAAACAAGATGGTAAAATCTAAGTAAATTTTACGGTTTAGGTCTAGTTGAATTTCTCTATTCTTTACTATATATTACTATATAGCTGTTTCCATTTAAAAGAATATCTACATATTTCATTAGACACTAGATCGCCACTTAAGTCCGTACCTTAATCCTTAGATTTCTATGCCTTTTTAAAAGCAAACATTCTAGAAGTTTTCCTTGACATACTATATTTATTGTTAGTCTTTTTTGCAAATGTAATTTCATAGTCTATTTAATCCCAATACATTCACTCAAGACAGGCTACTCTATGTATATTGTGTCTTGGCACTCACATAGGTTTTCTTAAAATATATTTAAGCCTCCACGAAACTAGGGAATCCTGTATATGCCATTATACAATACCCTGGCTTCTTTCCTCCCAGCTCGCACACAAAACTGGCATTTCGCGCACAAACCAGAAACTTCATCGGTATGCCCTTTAGTGGATTTTTAGCCCCACCCTCGCAATAATTAGTACGACTAGAATAATGCACCACCGTTATTTATTATACCATATTTTAGAAATCTTTCAAATTCAATTTTGGTATTTATTTCCTTTTAATAGTTAATTTTAAGTGATTCTATATGTTGTTTTACATTTTCTTTCACTTTTAATCTCTTTTTTATTAGTTTATTCTTTGTTTTGCTTCTATTAACATGTTATATATATTTTTTTATTTCATTCCATATTTCTTCATGAATTTCTTCTATAGTTTTTATTTTATTATCTTTTACACATTTTATTTCTGTCCAGTTGTATTTTTCTGCTAAACTTAATGCTGCATTATAACTATCTTTTAAATGGTTTATATCTCTTTCATGTATATCTTTTGCTTGTGTATGTGTAAATTTATTTTCTCTTTCAGCCATTAATTTTACAGCAATTTCTGTTGGCATATTTAAGAAAAAAGTTTTTGTTGGTACAGGAATACCATATAAATTAAATTCAAAATCCCATAGCCAATCTAAAAATTTTTCTCTTTCTTCTATATCTTGAATTTTTCCAGCTTGGTGTATCATATTACTTGTTGTATATCTATCTGCTATGATGATTCCTCCTGACTTATAAAATTCTTCTAATGTTGTTTTATATGTGGCATATCTATCTGCTGCAAAAAATGTTGATGCAATATATGGACTTACATCTTTCGCATTCTCTCCAAAGCGTCCAGATAAATACATTTTTACAAGTGAAGATGATTCACTCTCATAGTTTGGGAAACTTGCTACTTTATATTTTACGCCTTCTTTTTCAAATCTTTCTTTTAATTTATTAAATTGTGTTTGTTTTCCGCTTCCATCTGTTCCATCTATTACAAATAATTTTCCCATATCCTATTACCTCCATTTTTTCATATTATATATTTTTTTATATTTTTTGTAAATATTATTTGGCAAAATAAAAGAACTAGATAACTGGTTTAAAAGCAATCTATCTAGTTCAATAAACGGTTTTTTAAAACATATAAATATATGATTTATGCTGTTATTTTAGCAAAAAGATTTGTATAAGTCAATAAATTTCAACATTTTTTTAAATTTTATTTTTATTAAACATTTTTTTAAAGAAATTTAATATTTTTTGTATAAGTCCTTTTTTTTCATATACTACCATTTCTTGTGAAATATTTTCTTCTTTATCTCCATTTTTTCTTTTTTTTAATATATTTTCTATATTATATTTTTGTTGCATTTCTTCTTCGATTTTATGCAATTCTTCTGCATCCTGAGTTTGAAATTCTTCTTTTTCTTCTGGGCTTGCCAAAAAGTCTCTATATATTAGGCCTAAAATTATTACAGTTTCTCCTTTTAGATTTTCTTCTTTTAATGGTTCTTGAATATTTGCTTTATAATTTTTTGCTTTATTTTCTGAAATGATTTTTCTGAATTGTATTGGTATTTTGCTAAGTAAATCTATTGGCATAATTTTAAAGATTTCATCAATTTCAGCAAATGCTTCTTCATATGCTCTTTCCACTTTTTCCTCCTATGCTAGATAGTTGCCATTTCTATCTCACTTTCTTTTGTTTGTTTATTTTCCCTATTTCGTAAACCTTGTATTTTTTTCATGATAGCATCTCTTTTTTGTGCATCACTTATTCTATACATACCCTTCATTGTACTATTCCATGATCTAATTTGTTCTTCTAATTGTTCTCTTGTTTGCATTAATTCTGCAAATTTTTCTCTTTTATAACTGCTTACTTCTCTATTTCCTTCTTCGTCTAATTCTTGTCTATATTTTTTTAGTTGTTCTTGACATCTTAAAGCTTGTGTTATTTTTCCTTTTGATAATGCCTCTTTTTGTGCATCGATTGCCCCATAACATGCTTGTAATATGTTTTCACTAAATTCTGGTTTTCCGTTTTGCTCCATATCTTCTGGATTTTTTCCATCATATTTAGCTTCAACTTCTTGCATTAAAGCATTTTTTAAATTACTTAAATTGTGTTCTTCTGATATTTGTTCTAAATTTGTTTCTAATTCTTGATATGTTTGCTTGTCTTCATCAGAAATTTTAGAAAAATTTAAATAATATTTTATCTTTATGGCTTTTATAGCTTTTACTATTTGTTTTACTCTTTCACATGCTTCTTTTCTTACTGCATCTTCCGTATTTTCATATTTCATGTATAATTCTCCTTTGTTTATCATATACAGTTTTATTATACCAAACCTACTATTTTTTGTAAATATTTTTTGCCAACATTTTTTTACCTATTTTTCCCATTGTTCATGTCTTGATATAATTCTAAGTTTTTTATTGCTGGTTCATATATATTTCTTCCCATGTAATCAAACCTACTTCCATGACATGGGCAATCCCATGTTTTGTCTATATTATTCCAAGTTAATAGGCATTTTAAATGTGTACATATTGGTTTTACTGCATATATTCTACCATTTTTATCTTTATATATTCCAACATTCTCTCCCTCTATTTTTATTATTGCACCATTGTCATTTTCAATTTCATCTATACTATGTGATTGTACTTTGAATTTATTTATAGCTATTGATTCTATTGATTCTTTTACCATATTTTTAACTTCCCATCTGTTTTTTATAGGATTAAGTCTTGTAGAATCAAAAGTATTTTCATATATATTTTCTTTTCCTATTATTTTATCTGTAATAATTTTTCCTGCAATATTTGAAAAAGTCATTCCCCATTTTTTAAATCCTGTTCCAACATACATATTTTTCATTAAGTTTGAAAACTCACCTATATATGGAATCTTATCTAAACTGATGCAATCTCTTGTATTCCATTTAAACAAAACTTTACAATCAGGATATAATTTTTTTGCCATTTTCTCTAAGTTTTCATATTTTGAATTGTCTGAAATTGCTTCTCCTGTTCTGTGTTCACTTCCACCTATTAATAATATTTCTTTTTCTTGGTATTTAGCTGTTCTAAATGAATATATTGGTTCTTTTGCACTAATGTACATTCCTTCTGGTAATTTTGAATTTGTTTCTATTCCTATAATATATGATGTTACTTGATACATTTTAGAAAAATAAAAGCCTGGAACATTTAATATTGGATAATGTGTTGCCATTACAACATAGTCTGACTTTATGATTCCTCTATCTGTATATATAATAAATTGGTTTTCTTCTTTTTTGACATCTATTGCTGTTGTAAAATTATATATTTTATTTTGTGTTAAAATACTTTTTGCTAAACCTATCATATATTTTCTAGGATGAAATTGAGCTTGTTTTTCAAATTCTATTGCTGATTTTATTTTAAATGGTAAGTCTATATTTGTTACGAGTTTTGCTTTTCCTCCAATTCTCTTAATTGCTTCTATTTCTTTTTCTAATTCAATTACTTCATCTTCTTTAGTTGTATAAACATATGAATTTTTTTCACAAAAATCACATTCAATTTGTTCTCTTTCTATAATACCTTTTATATTTCTAATTGCTTCTTCGTTTGCTTGTAAATATTTTTTTGCATATTCTTCTCCATAATCACTTATTAAATAATTGTAAAATAATCCATGTTGACTAGTTATTTTTCCTGTAGTGTTTCCACTTACTTTTTCTCCTATTTCCCCTTTTTCTATTACTGTTACTTTTTTTCCTGCACGTGTCAAATAATATGCAATTGTTAATCCAAATAGTCCTCCACCTATAACACAAACTTCAGTTTCTTCATCTTTTTCTAATGGTTCTAATTTTAACTGATTTTTAGTTGTTTCTATCCATAATGAATTCATTGTATTCCTCCTTTTTTATAGATTTTCCAAATTTTAAATAATAATGCGTTGTTTTTAATTTATTTTATTCTTTGAATTTTTAAGAATATTTTATTCTTTTTGTGGAAAAATTAAACATAATATGATACAATTCAATAAAATAACTAAGGAGGGAAAATCATGGAGGAAAATCAAAAGAATAATTTACTTAATAAAAAAGAAATTGGATGGAAAAATTTAGACACTCGTGAAAAAGAAGCAATTTTTTCATTTAGCAATGGATATATTAAATTTTTAAATACTGCTAAAACTGAGCGCGAAGCAGTTTGTGTAGCAAAAGAAATAGCTGAATCAAATGGTTTTAGAGATATATCAACATTTGATAAGTTAAATCCAGGAGATAGGGTTTATTTTGTAAACAGAGAAAAAAGTATGTATTTAGCAATATTAGGTACAGAAAAATTAGAAAAAGGTGTACAAATTGTTGGCTCTCATATAGATTCACCAAGATTAGATTTAAAACCAAATCCTTTATATGAAGATAGCGGATTTGCATACTTTAAAACACATTATTATGGAGGAATTAAAAAATATCAGTGGACAACAATTCCTTTAAGTATTCATGGTGTAATTGTAAAATCAAATGGTCAAAAAATAACTGTAAATATTGGTGAAGATGATTCTGATCCTATTTTTACAATTACTGATTTATTACCACATCTTGCTCAAGATCAAATGGAGAAAAAGTTAAAAAACGGAATTGATGGTGAAGATTTGAATCTTCTTTTAGGAAGTATTCCTTGTGATAATGAAAAAGAAACAGATAAAATTAAACTAAATATTCTAAACATTTTGAATCAAAAATATGACATTACAGAAGCAGACTTTTTAAGTTCAGAACTTGAAATAGTTCCTGCATTTAAAGCTCGTTCTTTGGGCTTTGATGGAAGCATGGTTGCTGCTTATGGTCAAGATGATAGAGTTTGTGCTTATACTTCTTTATCTGCTATGATGGCTTTAGAAAATGTAAAAACTACAGCTATTTGTATTCTTTCTGACAAAGAAGAAATTGGTAGTATGGGAAATACTGGCATGGAATCACATATGTTTGATTATTTTGTTTCAGAATTATTAAATAAATCTGGTGAGAATAAGCCTAATTTATTAGATAAAGTTTTCTGTTTCTCTAAAATGCTTTCTGCTGATGTTGATGCAGGTTTTGACCCTATTTATGCATCTGTTTCAGATAAAACAAATTCTGCATTTTTAGGACGTGGCATTGGTCTTAATAAATACACTGGAGCACGTGGTAAATCTGGGGCTTCAGATGCTAATGCAGAATATGTTGCTTGGATTAGAAATTTATTAGAGAAAAATGACATTAGATATCAAATTTCTGAACTTGGTAAAGTTGATGTTGGCGGTGGAGGTACTATTGCTTATATTCTTGCTAATAAAGGTGTTGATGTAATTGATTGTGGTGTTCCAGTTCTTTCAATGCATGCTCCTTATGAAGTTACAAGCAAGTTTGATATCTATACTGCTTATAAAACTTATAAAGCTTTTTGGGAAGAATAGTTTTTTAAAAAGTACCACTAGAATTTAAACTAGTGGTACTTTTATAAGTTACATTTTTTTCTTATATCCTCTATTTTTTCATTTATTAGGGTTATATCTACACCATTTTTTTCAATTACATCAAAAACATTATATTTTTCTTTTATTTTTATTATTCTTTTTACACTCTTGTTTATTCTACTTTCTTTGATTTTTTTAGTTTTAACTAATTTAATTATTTTTTCAATAACACGAACTTCTTCATTTTTGTTAAATCTAAAAACTATAATGTCATTTCCAGCTTCAAATGCCTTTTTAACTGCTAAATCTGCACCATATATAAATTTAATTGCTCTCATTTTTAAATCATCTGTTATTATTAAACCATTATATCTATATTTTTTTCTTAAATATCTTGCTATAAATTTTCTTGATAGTGATGCTGGATATATTCCTGTGACATTTTTTATTAGTAAATGCCCTACTAGTATAGCATCAGCACCATTCTTTATTGCTTGTTCAAATGGATACATGTCTTCTTTTTCTAATTGTTCCATTTTTTTATTTATTATTGGTAGCATATAATGTGAATCCTTTTGAGTTGCTCCATGTCCTGGGAAATGTTTTATTACAGATATAATTCCTTGTTTTTGCATTTCTTGCATTGCAGAAATACCACATTCAGATATTACATTCACTTCTTTTCCAAAACTTCTATCTCCTATTCCATGCTGGTTTTCAAATCTTTTTATATCTAATACTGGTGCAAAGTTTAAATTATAGCCAGACTTTTTTAGTAACTCACCTGTAATTTGATAAGCTTTTTGAATTAGTTCTTTACCTCCTGCTGTTGCTATTTGATTAGCTGATGGTAAGTTTTTTATTTCTTTTGGCATTCGATTTACTCTTCCGCCTTCTTGGTCTATTGCTATAAATAAAGGGATTTTGTTTTCTCTATTTAATTCTTTTAAATTTTTTATCAATTTCAGCATTTCTTCATATGTACTAAAATTTTTTCTATATAAAATAATTCCACCTATCTTATATTTTTTTATCATTGTTTCTATTCTTTCTGTAATATAATTTGAATCCATCCCAATTATAACCATTTGCCCTATTTTTTCTTCTATAGATAATTCTTTTATTTCCATGGCTACCTCTTTTACTTTTTGTTTTATTATAGCATATTGATTATTTTAATGTAAATATAAAAGAAAAAAATCAACCATATTGATTGATTTTTCTTTTAGTTCTGTTCTATTAGTTCGAACAGATATATCATTGGTGAGCCAGAAGGGATTCGAACCCCCGACCCTTTGCTTAGAAGGCAAATGCTCTATCCAACTGAGCTACTGACTCATTTTATTGACACTTAAATATAATAGCATATTTTAGTGTCAAAGTCAACTATTTTTCTATATTTTTTTAAACATATTCATTTTGTTTAATTTTTCTAGGTTGTTCTAATAATTCTGGTTTTTTCAAATATTTATTTAATTGTTTAAATGATGCAGCATAATAGTAGCCATCACAAATTCTTTCATCTCCTACAAATCCTATTGTAATACATTTTTCTTCATGAATATCATCATCTTCATAAATATAACTTTTTTTCTTTTTTCCCATTGAGAAAAACATACTTGTTGTCCCAAAATTATATAAATGATGATATATACTATCAATCCCTAAAGATCCTACATTTGTTAAAAATACACTTGTGTGAAATGGGCTTGCATTAATTATTGATTTTGGCATAAGCCCATATTTATCTAAAAACCATAAAAATTTAACAGACCATCTTATTAAAAAATCTGGTATTAAACTTAATATTCCTGCTAATTTATCAGTATTATTTGATGCTGATAAATCTTTATTTTTTGTTATTGCAGCTTCTAATTTATCTATTACTTCAAAAATTGTTTCATTTCCACTAAATGCTAATTTAATAGGTGTTTCTGGGCTATTATCTTCTAGTCCTTTTTTTATTACAAGTGAAACTTGAATTTGGTTTCTTTCATATAGAGTTCCGTTCATTGCAAATCTATTCAAAGCAGGTCTCTCACTAATTATTCTAACTATTGCAGCATATATAATTTGCATATATGTAACTCTTTTTCCTTCAAGTTGCTTTTTATCTATATAATCATCTAATTCTTTTAATGGTATATCTTGCTTAAAATATACTTGTGAATCTGCCCTATCTATCATTATACTTGGTATAACTCTAAAAATAGGTGTTAATTTTTTTACTCTTTTGCCATCTGGTCTAAATCCAAACATATCCTTCTTCCCTTTTATTTCTTAATTTATTTTATAATCCTAATATTTTAACTTCTACATTAAACATTTTGTATTTTTTAGTTTCTTCATCAAGTTTAAATTCTATTAATGTATTTGTTAATGTTTCATTGTTTTGTCTTAAATCTGTAGTAAAATATAATTTTATTTGAGGTATCTCTAACTTATTTTTTACAATTTCTTTAAATGCTTCTACAGTATGTTTATCATCTTCACATACTAATATTAATTGTGGAATATTAGAAAATCCTGAATCTCCTGGCACAAAATTTTCATAAAATTCCTTATACATTCCCATTTTATCTACTAATTTTTTCTGCCAATCTTGTTCTCTTCTAATAACTTCAAATAAAAATGTTATTGATTTATTATTTTTAGAAAGTTTTACAGAACCTCCTGTTGCTTTAAATACTTTTCCAGACACTTTTGCATTCAATGCAGGTTTTACTACATAACTATCAAAAGCTTTTACTTTTCTAAGATATGCTATAATTGTCTGATTTCCTGCAAGTCTTTTCTTTATCATAGGAACTGGTTTTACATTATCTGTTTGTTGCCATTTGCATTCAATTTCCTTAGAATTTAATAAATATTTTCCCATTTTTTCTAGACAATATATTCTATAAATACCTTTTCCTTCTTCTGAAGTAAAATAATATCTTGTCAATATTTTTGATTTTACTAATTGATCTAGCTTATTATTTAATTTGTCTTGTGATTTCGGATCTATTCCTTTCCATTCTAGCATTTGGTATAATTGTCTTGATGTTATAAATTCAAATTCATTTACTAATTCTAATATAGCAAAGTGAATATCTGTTATATGTCCAATATTAATTTTATGTACTATTTGATTCATAGAAACATATCCATCTTTACCATCAAATGTTTTTATTTCACCTTCTCTTATAGCAAATGGTGATACTTGTGCTTTGATTTGGTTATCTTCAACCATTTCATTCCCTCCTTTTAATATTGTATAAAGTTTTCTACAATATCTTTTAAAATTTTATACTATAGTCAATTTTACTTTTCTTTTTTCAGGAAAAATTTTCTTTATAAATACTTCTATAGTTTGACCATATTTCACATTTTCCGTATATTCTGTCATTCCTACTAAATTAGGTGTAAGTTCTATAAAAATTCCATTTTTATTTTTGTCAACATCTCTTACAATTCCTTTTACTGTCATTCCTTCTTTAAAATTCCTTATGTTTTCTTCCCAACTTCCTAAGCAGTCTTTATATGATAAATTTATTTTACCTGTTTCTTCATCTATTGCTTTAACCATGCATTTTATTTTTTGGCCTATTTGCACTCTTTCTGCTGGTGATTTTATTCTAACAACAGATAAATCTTCTATATAAGCTAATGCTACTGGTCCATTTTCTATTTCTATAAATGCTCCATATGGTTTTATTCCAGTAACCACCCCATTGACTATCTGACCTTTTTTTACTTCCATTATTTTGCTCCTTTTTCTTTTGTAATTCTTTTTAATTATATATTTTTTTTTGCTCTTTTTCAACTATTTTAATAAATTTCTTTGTCAATTATTATTAATTAATGATTTTATCTCTTTTGAACTTAAGTATCTCCATTTTCCAAGTTCTAAGTCTTTTACTCCTATTTCTCCAATTTTGCTTCTATGTAAAGCTAATACTTTTTTTTCTATTGCTTCACACATTTTTCTTACCTGTCGATTTTTTCCTTCATGTATTGTAATTTCAAGCCTTGATATATCTTTTTCAATGTCTGTTTTCAATATTTTTACTTTTGCTGGTTTTGTTATATAATCTTCTATTTTTACACCTTTTCTTAGTCTTTCTATTTCATCATTATTGATAATTCCTTTTACTGTTACTGTATAGGTTTTATTTATTTCATGTTTTGGATGTGTTATTTTATAAACAAAATCACCATCATTTGTTAAAATTAGAGCTCCTGATGTATACATATCAAGTCTCCCAACAGGAACAATTCTTTCTTTAACTTTTACCAAATTTAATACTGTGTCTCTTCCAAATTGGTCTTCCACTGTTGTAACATATCCTATTGGCTTATTTAACAATATGTAAATATTATTATTATTTGGAATAACCTTTTTATTTTCATATTCTACTGTATCTTTTTGTGGGTTAATTTTTGTTCCTAATTCTCTTATAATATTTCCGTTTACTTTAACTTTTCCTTCTAAAATATATTCTTCACATTTTCTTCTTGAAGCTATTCCACAATTAGCTAAATATTTTTGTAATCTTTCTTCCATAATCTCTCCTATTTAAAAAGCATGGGGGCTTATCCATGCTATGTTTTATTTCTTAATCTGTATTTCTACAAATTCTGAAAAAACTGCTGTTGAGGCCAAAGTGATTAAAATAACTAAATTGTTATTCATTAACGGAATAAATACACTAAGGCCAAAGTAGATGGCCATTCCTACTAGGACATCCATCAAAACCTGAAAAATTTTATTAATGATTTTCATCACTAATCTCCTCTCCAATTTTAAGAAGTCAGATTTTTCAAATGTGAGGATGTAAGCCCTGTGGTTTCCCACACACCCTCTAAAGCTCCTGCTTTAACTTAAACATTATATCATTTAACATAAATACTGTCAAATTGAAGTACTATTTTAACAAGTTTTGCATATTATATATTAATTCCTTTTACTCTTTTAAAAGGCTTTATATAGATTTCTCCGGCAAGGAAACTTGCCGGATTATTTTTATTGTTCTAATTCATGTAATATATTTTCAAAATACTCAGGTAATGGAGCTTCTAATATTATTTTTTTCCCTGAAGTTGGATGTTTAAATTCTAATCTTTTAGCATGTAAACACTGGCCTGCAACACCAAACTCGTTTTTTCCATTAGAATATATATAGTCACCAATTATTGGGTATCCAATATGCGATAAATGCACACGAATTTGATGTGTTCTTCCTGTTTCTATATTAATTTCTAATAGTGTATATTTGTTGTCATATCTTTTTAAAACTTTTATATGTGTTATAGCATTTTTTCCATTTTTAGTTACTGCCATTTTTTTTCTGTCTGAATTACTTCTTCCTATTGGCATGTCAATTGTAGCTTCATTTTCTTTTGTTATTCCCCTAACTAATGCAATATATGTTTTTTTAACCTCGTGGTTTTTAATCTGTTCACTTATATTTACATGTGCTTTGTCATTTTTAGCAACAATTAAAAGTCCTGATGTATCTTTATCTAGCCTATGTACAATTCCTGGTCTAATTTCTCCTCCTATTCCAGATAAGCTGTCTTTACATATTGCCATAATTGCATTTACCAATGTTCCTTCAGGATTTCCATTCCCAGGATGTACAACCATCCCTTTCGGTTTGTTTACTACTATAATATCATTGTCTTCATATATAATTTCAATTGGAATATCTTGTGCCTTTAATTCAATTGGTTTAGCTTCAACCTCTTCTATTGTGATAATATCTCCAATTGAAACTTTATATGATGATTTTTGTTCTTTGCCATTAACTAAAATTTTTCCTTCTTCTATCAATCTTTGTACTGCTGTTCTTGTTATTTCTTCTTTTTCTGATATATATGCATCAATTCTTTTTCCTTTATTATCTGAAATAATTTTTTTCATTATTGGTCTTTTTCTCCTTTTTATTAGTAAGTCTTATTTTTTATAAATTTATTTCATAAAAAACAAAATAATTATCTTCATTTAATAATTTATATCCCTCAAGTTGTGCTTCTTGAATAATCATATTAATTTTAGAATTTTTATATAATATAACATGTGTAATTTCATATTTTTTAAATATATCTTCAAACCATATGCTTAAATTTGAACTTTCAATAAAGTCCATAAATATATCTTGTTTTCCATTATATTCTGGAGTATATAAATCACATCTTGAATCTATAAATACAGGAATTCCTTTATATAATAAGTAACTTCCATAATTATACTCATTATATAATCTTACTTCATCTATATTTATATTGTTATCTTGAAAATATTGTAATATAAATTCACTCATTTCTACTGGATATGTTTTTTCATCTATATATGGATCATTGGCTTTAGGAATAATAAAGTATGCACTTAAAGATATTATACATGCAGATAATAACACTGTACCAAATCCTGTACTAAATATTTTTATCATTTTTTCATCTACATCTTTAATATATTTTTCCATCCATCCATATAACATTCTATTCAATATTACAGACCCAATAATTACAAACATTGTTGATTGTCTCTTTGAATATAACATTAATAAAGCAAGTCCACCTATCATAAGTAAGTCTGTTAACCTAATTTTAGAATCTGTAACTATTAAAATTGCCAATAAAATTATTATAACACATAATATATCTGCACAGTTAATCAATGTCATTGGTAAATGTTCACTTATATTTTGAGTTGTATTTCCTTGCATTGTTTTTATCAAATATGTGTATGGTGTTGATGGTCCAAGAGGTGTTAAAAGTCCTGTTAAAATACAAATTAGCATTACAATAATTAAGTATTTTGTTCCACTTCTTTTAATAATTGTAATTTTTTCTTCTTGCTTAACTTCTTCACCATACTTTTTAGCAATTTTTTCTTCTAATATTGCCATAATGTATTCTACAATATATGGAAGATATAACACAAATATAAATGGCCATACAGCTACATGTAAATTGGCTATTAATATTGATGTAACAATTAATCCTATCCCATATTTTTTTTCTTTTGTATTTATCAGTTTTTCCATTAAAAATATTTGTAATATGAATAATATAAATGTTACTAATTGCGCCCTTGCTGTTATATAGTCTCTTAACATATACATTGTTCCAATTGTTACTATAAAAGAAATTACTTTGTTTTTAGCTAGTTTTGAATTCACTTCATATATAGCTATACCTAATATTATTGCAAATACACAAGTTGATATATATATTCCTGTCATTCCTGAAATATTATATATTGAATATATAATTACATCATATAACCAATGTGGATATGTGTATTCTAAGTCTTCATGCCATGAAAATGGATCCATCATGTCTATTCCCTTGTTTTTTACTATGTGTTCTCCTATTTTTATTGTATAAAACGTATCATTTTGCAATGTTTTTGGTGTTAAACTCACACAAGATATTGCAATCAATATTATTGCCATAATTTCAAATATAATCTTTTTTTTCATAACTTTTCTCCTTTTGTGTATTATTATATCAATTGTTCAAAAAAAAATCCACCACAATTTAAAAATTGTGATGGTTTTTTATATTAAACAGCTTCTTGATTATCTACTTCTTCTTTTTTTTCTTTTTCTTCTTCATTTATTAATTCTAAGCTACATATTGAAACTTCGTAAGCTACTTTTATTTCTGAAGTTCCATCTTCATATTTTTTCTCATATTGTCTTGATTGAACTCTTCCTACAATTTTTACTTGAGCGCCTACTTCTAAGTTTTGGCAGAATCTAGCATTTCTTCCCCAAGCAATTGTTGGTATATAGTCTGATTTATTATAAGCTCTGTTTACTGCTAATAACAAATCTGCAATTTCTCTTCCAAATGGTGTTTGTCTATAAATTGGTTTTTTACATACAAATCCGATAAGTACAACTTCATTTGTTGTTTCTTCTTTTTTTACTATTTCACTTTCTTCTTCATTTTCTTGAAGTTCTTCAACATCTTTTGCAAACACTGTTAATATTAATTTGTTTTTTTCATTTTCATAACTATTGTATGATCTAAATTGTCCTTTAATTAATAATTTTTTTCCTTCTAATAACATTTCATCAGTTATTAGTCTTTCTGAAATTGTTATTGGTATAATGTCTGCATTTCCACTTAAACGTGGTATTGATAAGTTAAATGTGTAAAATT
>CALXZB010000022.1 GCA_944393125.1 uncultured Clostridia bacterium
TCTTTCTGAAATTGTTATTGGTATAATGTCTGCATTTCCACTTAAACGTGGTATTGATAAGTTAAATGTGTAAAATTTTTCTCCATAAATTTCATGGCTAAATTTTTTTTCGCCTGTAACCTTCCCTACTAATGTTAAGTAGTTATTTTCTAAATAATTTGTATCCAATTTTGTTTCCTCCCTATCTTTTTTCTTTATCAATTGTAAATTTCTCATCTTGCTTTTCTCTTATTAAAATTTTCTACATTTTTTATTATACTACACTTTTTATGTTTTGTCTACATAAAAAGTTAATTTTTTCTATTTTTTTTGGTTTTTTTGCCCATTTATTCATATCTTTAGCATTTTTATATTAAATTATGGAGTTCTTTTATTATGAAAATAACAAGATTATTATATATTTTTTTTATATTTTTGACTTGTATTTGCTTTTCTTGGCATTCAATCATTTCTTTATTTACTTTTTCAATATCTCTTTGTATGCATACCACTATGTTTTCATCTGTCACACTTGATATTGTTATAGTCGATTTGGAATTAAATCCAAATGTTACTAATTTAATAGGATTTTGTATATTTATTTTGCTTAATATGTCAATATCTATATCTTCATTTAAAATTAAATATTGTGCTTTTGATATTATTTCACTTATTAGTTTATATTCCTCTTTTTCAAAATTTATGTTTTTCATAATTATTATTTCTTCAAATTTAATATTTCTAATATTTTTTATGCTTTCTTTCGTTATTTTAAATATTTCTATATTATCTTTTTTTAATTCTCTTTTTATTTCCTCAACATCATTCTTTTTAGCAATTATTCCTATTAATGGCATACCGTTCTCCTTATGCTTTAATTATTTCCTTTTTAGTAAAATATATTCATTCTATTTTTACTCCTATTTTATAGTTTGTGTTCCATTGCTATCAATATAATAATTGCTTTTATATATTAAATTAGAAACTGTTGTTATTTCAAAACCTTGTGCTTTTATATTTTTTATAAGCATATCAAGACTATCAGCTGTATGTTTTGTACCATTATGACTTAAAATAATTGAGCCTTTTTCTAATTTATTTTTTATTCTATCCCACATTTCCTCTCCTGTTAGATTTTTATAATCTAGTGTGTCTATGTTCCATTGTATAGTATAATAATTATTTTCCTGAGCAGTTTGAATTACAGTATCATTATATTCTCCATATGGTGTCCTATATAGGTTTATTGATTGTCCTGTTATTTTTTCTATTTTGCTAATACTTATCTTTATTTCTTCTAAATTTTTTTCTGCTGATAGTTGATTAACATGTGGATGTGTATTACTGTGACTACCTATTTCATGCCCAGCTTCATATATTTTCTTTACTGCTTCTGGATATTTGTCAGCCCAATCTCCTACTATGAAAAATGTAATTTTTACATTATTTTCTTTTAAAGTTTCTAAAATACTATCTATATCATCTGCATTCCACGCACAATTCATCGTGAATGCTATTTTGTTTTCTTCTGTTTTTACATTATATATAGGTAATAATCGTGTTGTAGCTGATGTCGTTACTGTTTTTATATTTCCTATATTAGCTATAACTATTAAAACAGCTACTGTTAATACAGATACTATATATGTTTGAATTTTATCTTTATTAAATACTAGAAACATTTTATTACCTCCTAATCTTATCAATTCATTATATGTTTATTTAGAACAAATATGATTTAAGTTTTCGACTAAAAGGAGAAAGTCTCAAATGACTAGCAATTATTCACTTTAGATTACATATTTTATAGTCTATTTGAACATACTATTTTAATTCCTTTTCTTGCTATACTCAATTTATATCAATATTATAGGGGTGATTATTATGTACTTATCTGATGCAGTAAGAGATAGAATTAAATTTTATCAAAAAAAGAAGGGGATGAGTCTATGGGGACTATTTAAAGCTTCCGGCGTTCCTATGTCAACACTTGCAGCTTTTATGAGTAAAAGAACTGAATTAATTAAACTTGATACATTGCTTCATATTTGTGAAGGATTTGGAATAACGATAACAGAATTTTTTGAAGATGATATATTTAAAGAAGTAGAACAAGATTAAACAATAAAAAATAACATATATTATTTAATATATGTTATTTTTTCATTGTTTTTATTTTTTCTTTTTCATCATCTTTAATTCTATACGATTCACATATTTTTTGTATTGCTTTATTTTGAGTAAATTTATCTAAATTATTCTTTATTAAGTATTTTTTTGTTTTGTCTTTTTGTTTTATATATGCAAATGATAATAACCATGCAATAGCCATTTGAACATAATATTCTTTATTTGTAATTTTATCTATTTTTTTCAATATTTCATCTATATATTCATCTGTTAAATAATAGTTTAAATACATTACTAATGCAAATCTTATTTCATATTCCTTTTCAGATTTTATATATTGTTCAAGAAACTCCCACATTTCTTTCATATATCTTTTTGTTATCTTCAAATTACTACATGTTGTATCACATATTGCCCAACTATTTATTTTAGGTATAAATTCTTCTAAATATTTAAAAATTTCTTTTATTGGAATATTTACATATCCTATAACCAGACCTTTTAGTAATAGTTCTTCTTGATATTCATAATTATTATACTTTAAAAAATTTTCATAATCTTGATTAGCAATGCATTTAGCTAGTTTGCGTAATTCTGGAATTCCAACTCCTATTATTTTTGTTGTATTAGGGCATAATGTTTCACTAAATTTTTTATATTTTAAATCTTGCATTTCAAATAATTTTTTTCTAACACTGTTCATATTTTTCACCATTTTTATTTTATTGTTTTTTGGGGCCTATGTCAATATTATATTTGTAATATTTTTGTAACAAAAAAGTAATATATTTGTAATACACATTTATATAAAAATACTGTATAATTAATTTGACAAAATATTATACAAAAAGACAAAAAATGGAGGATACAATGAGCATCGAATCTGATTTAAGAAAAGATGGAATTAGAGTAGTTGATATACTTGATACAATGTCTGTAAACAGAATCTCTCATAATATTGCTGTAAAGCTATGTAATACATTTCCAGAACTTTGCTTTAATGAGTCAGATTTGTTTGCAAAACTTTCTAGATTAAATATGTATAGAGCTATAATGCCAGAAGGTATGGCGGAAGCAAACTACTTTTATAAAAACACGTCCATATATTTTAATGAAAAAATTGCTTTAGAAGATTTAGAAGAATTTGCAATTCATGAATGCATACACTATATTCAAGAAATTAAGAATAAGAAAAATAATCTTGTTAGAATGGGATTATGCAATTTTGATAATTTGAAAATAGTTGGTATGGGATTAAATGAAGCAGCAGTGCAATTTATTACATCTAAAGTTATAGGTATTGAAAAAGATTATGTGAAATATTTTGGCATTTCTTTTAGAACAATTAGTCCTTCTTATTACCCTTTAGAGTGTAATTTGATTGAACAAATGGCATATATAACTGGTGAAACTGTTCTTTTTGACAGTACATTTACAAGTAATGATAAGTTTAAAAATGCTTTTATCAAATTAACTTCTGAAGATGCTTATGATAAAATCGAATATTATATTGATCAAATTCTTGATTATGAAGAATCTATCATAAAATTAGGTAATAAGTTTAACTCATTTGATGAAAGAAATAAAAAAGTTGACAAAATTGTAAGTAAAACTGATTCTTGTAAAGCTAAAGTTGTAGAATATTATCAAAAAGCTCAGAACACAATAATTAAAAGTTTTTTTGATAAAGCTTTTACATCTATCAAAGATTTAGAAGAACTTGATAATTATAGAAAGAAACTTGAACATTATAGAGAGTTAATTGGAATTACAGATAATTATACTTTCTTTGATGATTACTATACTGAAAAGATGTCTGCTTTAGAACATAAATGTAATATTCTTGAAAATGACGGCATCGAAACTGCTCTTGAAATTAAGAAACCTAACAAATTTGTTTCTTGGTTAAGAGCTATCAAAAATCTCGTAACAGGAGATAAAATACATAATTAACTAATGATTTGTAATATACAAAAGATAAATATACTAAGCTTATGTATTAATACTATAATTTACAAAAGATAAATATACTAAAGATTTTTTGCAAGTTATATTTACTAATGATATTACAAAAGATTATTTTACCAAAGATGTTACTAATGAAATCATACAAATGATATTAAAAGTCGGTTTAAAAACCGACTTTTATTTTAAGTATTCTATTATTGAATTTACTGCATTTCTTCCAGATCGTGCAGCCCATGCCACAGTACCTTTTTCTCCTACAATATCTCCTCCGGCAAATATTTTTGGATTTGAAGTTCTATTTTTTTCATCAACTTTAATATATCCCCATTTGTTTATTTCTAATCCCAAATTGTTAACAAATTTTTCAGGCATGGAGCCTAATGCCAAAATTATATAGTCTACATCAATTATATAATTACTATTTGGAATATTTACAGGAACTTTTCTTGTTTCTCCCTCTTTCTGAATAAGTTCGGTTTTTATTAGTTCAATGTTTTCAACTTTTTTATTTCCTAATATTTTTACAATATTGTTTTGAAATAAAAATTCTATTCCTTCTTCTTTTGCTTGTTGTATTTCTTTACCTTCTGCTGGCATCTCTTTTTCAGATCTTCTATAAATAATTTTTACTTCTTTTGCACCTAATCTTTTTATTGTTCTGGCACAATCCATTGCTACATTTCCACCACCTATTATAGCTACTTTTTTATCAGAGTATATTGGATGGTTTTTGCTTTCAAGTAATTGATTTCCACCATAAACACCTTCAAGGTTTTCTCCTTCAACATCTATTTTAGTTGTAATATTTGCACCAAATGCTAAAAATATAGCATCATATTCTTTCTCAAGTTGTTCTAATTCTATATTTTTTCCAAGCTCAGAATTATATTTTACCTCTAGCCCTAAATCTAGAATTTTTTGAATAGTTTCTTTTACTATTTCTTTAGGTAATCTGAATTCTGGGATTCCATGCATTAAAAGACCTCCAAGATAATCATGTTTTTCATATAATGTTACAGAATACCCTTTTCTTAGTAAAAAAGCACTGGCTGTCAATCCTGCTGGTCCTCCTCCTACGATTGCTACTTTTTTGTCTTTGTTATTATCATTTGATTTAGGTAATCTATATTTTTCTTTTATTGATAAATCTCCTATAAATGCTTCTAATTCTCCTATACTTTCTGGTGTAGATTTTATTCCTCTAACACATGAACCTTCACATTGTTTACTGTGTGGACATATTCTACCACATACTGCCTCTAAAACTGTTGTTTCTGATAATATTTCATATGCTTTTTCATAATTTTTTTCTTTTATTGCCTTTATAAATTCGGGTATATCGTTTTCTAGTGGACATCCTTTTTTTGAACAAGGTTTTGTAACACAATTTAAACAATAATTTGCTTTTTCTTCTAATTGTTCCATAATCTTCTCCATTTTTTATTTATTTTTCATTTATTTTATATATTTTTTTCATTTTAGTCAATGGAATTGACTGGTGAGTTAAAATTTAATGTTTCTAATTTTTCAATAACCAATTTTAAGTCTTTAATAAAATCTATCTTTTTAGTTTCATCTCTTAGAAGTGCAGCAGGATGCCATGTTGGCATATAAAAAATACCTTTTTTTTCAACCCATTTGCCTCTACTGTTTGTAATTCCATGTTCTTTTCCTAAGATACTCTTTAATGCAACATTACCAAGTAAAACAACAATTTTGGGTTTTACTAATATTACTTGATTTCTTAAATAATCTAAACATGCTACTATTTCATCATCTTCTGGATTTCTATTAGAAGGAGGTCTACATTTTACAATATTTGCTATATATACTTCTTCTCTATTTATTCCTACAGTTTCAAATGCCATATTCATTAACTTACCAGCTTTACCAACAAAAGGTTGCCCTTGCATATCTTCATCTGCTCCAGGGCCTTCTCCAATAAACATCAATTTTGCGTGCTTATTTCCGCTTCCAAAAACCACATTGTTTCTTGTCTTGAATAATCTGCATTTTTTACATTGTTTATTAATTTCTTCTAATTGTTCCCAATTATCATACATAACTTTTACCTCTTTTTATATTCCAAAAATTTTCATAGCATTTTTATATGTCATTTTAGCAACTTCTTCTAATTGCATTTCTTTAATATCAGCTATTTTTTTAGCAATATATTTTACATTTCTGCAGTCATTTCTTTTTCCTCTATTTGGTTCTGGAGTTAAATACGGGCTATCTGTTTCTATTAAAATCTTTTCTATTGGTACAATTTTAACACAATTTTCTGCATTTTTGGCATTTTTGAATGTTATAGAGCCTGCAAATGAAATATAATATCCTAATTCTAGTGCTTGTCTTATCATTTCTTGATTTAATTGACAACAGTGAAATACTCCTTTTTTATCAACAGGATAAGATTTTAAAATTTCAAGTGTATCTACAGCTGCATCTCTCGAATGAATTACTATTGGTAAATTCATTTCATTTGCTAATTTTATTTGTTGTATAAATGCTTGTTTTTGTAGCTCTTTATTATCTTTATTCCAGTAATAATCTAATCCTATTTCTCCAAGTGCTACTAATTTTTTGTCTTTATTTTGTTTTATAATTTTAGTAATTTCTGTGATACTTTTCCACAATTCTGCCTCAGATTGTGGAATATCATTTGGAGAAATACCGCAAATTGAATAAATAAAATTATATTTTTTTGAAATTTCTAATGATTTTTTAGATGATAAAATATCATAACCTGCACAAATAAATCTAGTAATTCCTTCTTTAAATGTTTCTTGAATTATATCTTCTCTATCTTCATTAAATTTTTCATCATTGTAATGTGAATGTGAATCGAAAAATTCCATTATATTCCTCCTTATTTTTATGAAATTATTATCATTGCATTTGCTGTAGCATATGCCTTACAGTGTGAAATACTTATATCTATACTGTTTATTTTGGTACTTATATCTTCTTTTAATATACTTACATATGGTCTTCCGTTTGGATCATTTGTAATCTCTATATCTTTCCACTCAATATCAAATTTATCATCTAGTAGTTGAGAAATTGCCTTAAATACTGCTTCCTTAGCTGCAAATCTTGCAGCATAGTGTTGATATTTTTGATTTTTTTTGTTTTCACAATACTCTATTTCATTTTTAGTATATACTCTTTCACAAAATTTTCCGTTTGTTTCTTCAATACATTTTTTTATTCTTTCTATTTCAATTATATCTATACCTATTTTTATTTTCATTTTTTACTCCTCTAAATAATATTACCGGTCTACCTGTACAAATGCACAAGTAGGACCGGCAATTATTATAATTATATATTTATTTAGGTAAAAACCATATATTTATAATATTTAAAATTAATGCAGTTAACAACAATAGTACAATTGCCATGTTGTTTTTTGCGCTTTTTTCAATATTCATCTCTTTGTATAAGATATCATATTTATTTTTAGTGTCATAATAAGTTGTTTTTAATTCTAATACATCTTTTAAATATTGATAAAATAATGAGCCTGTATCGTCAAGTGTTACTTCATTTATCCATAATTCCTTAGTGAATTTTATAAATTCATTTCTGGTTTTATTTATGTTTGTGCCTTGTCTAAATTCTAAGTTTATTTTTCTTAAATATATTTTTGTATAAATTGCCATTATATATGTATATAAATATTGTTCTTCAAATTCTTTAGGTAAAACTGTATAGTTATTCATTTCATAGCTTGAACTAAATAAAGTTATTCCTTGTTTTGTAATTCCAAGTTTTGCATACTTCCATTTTGAAATTACTCTAATGTTTTCTTTATCATAATTTACATTATTATCATTTGGTAATATATTTAAAAATTTTATATATGTGCTACTAATATTTTCAAATTCATTGTTATTATTCCAGTTTTCTTGATCTACACATACATACGAATATGTTAAAAATCTTTCTGTATCTATTTCTAACTTTATTGATTCTGTATTTGGTCCTGTTAAATCTTCAATAAAATTTCTGAAATTCTTTACATCTTCAAAACAGTCTGTTTGTACTTTTATATTGTCATAGTTATTTAAATTAGCAAATTCCTGATTTATATCTCTAAATTTATAATTAAAATTTAATATATCTGCAAATCTATAACTATCTTCTATGTTTGTTTTTATACATAAAAAGCATATTCCTGTATTAAAACATATTATCTCTATTTTAGGTATTTTAAAAAATATTCCATTTTTTTCTTCTGTTTTTCCCTGTATATCATTTTTTATTGTGTATTCAAATATTGTACAATGATTTTTTGCAAGTATTGCAGATCTAGTGTCTAATGGTAATTCTTCAAATTTTGATAATTTTGTTTTATTCCAGTTAAAAGTATTAAACATATAATTTCTTACTCTATGAGTAAAATATGTATATATGTCTAGATCTTTATCTTTTCTAAATATTTTCAACTTACAGTTTTCATCTTTTAATAGTTTTAATAAATATCTTGTGTATTTAGTTTCCTTAATTGCAAAAGGGTATATAAAGTATGTATATTGGTACTTTGTCTTTAGCTCCATTTTTTACTCTCCTTATTTTTCACAATAATAGTTCATATTAATGTCTTCTCCCAAATGCCACTTTCCTATGAAATCAATTATTAAATTATTTTCTAAATTATATTTAGGTTCTATTACTATTTTTCCATTTTTATCTATTGATCCCCATAATCCATTTTGCTTTACTGCAGAATATCCATATTCATTTTGCTCTGTTGCATCATCATATATATAATCAACTACTATGTTTCCTTTTTTGTCAACATAGCCATATTTTCCATCTTTTTGACTTAGAAAAATAGTATTATTTTTTAGGATTTCTATATTAGATTTTTCTTCACAATTAAAGTTATAATATTTATACTGCTCACCTATTCTCATTCTTATATATGATTCACTTATATTGATTTCAGATAGAATTCCTGTTACTTTTGCATTAAATTCTTTGTCTATTACTGATGTGTTATAGTTTTCATCTTCTGCAAAATATAATTTTGCTTTTTCATTATATGAAATACTTGTATAGTTGAAATCTAATTTTGTATTTTGCGATTCATCTATAATTCCGTATTTTTCATTTTGTTTTGCAATATATATTCCATCTGTTGCTTCTTTTAAGTCTTGATACTTTGCTTCTATAATTACTTCACCTGATGTATTAATTTCTCCATACAAATTATCTTTTACAAATATTAATCCATTTGATGTTACTGATTTTATTTCGTCAAATCCCTTTTCTATTATTACATTTCCTTTAGAATCTATTACCTTTATGCTTTCGCCATCTTTTATTAAATAATAATCATTTAAATATACTTGTAATATTTCATCATATTTATTTTCTAATATCTGTTTTTTCGTTGTACTAATTATACCATATTTTCCATCTTCAGTTACTGTAATATAACCATTTTTGTATGTGTCTCCTAGGTTTTTTATGTCTATATATTGTGGTTCTGCTATTATTGTCCCATCATCATTTACTAATCCTATTTTTCCATCTTTTTCTATTAGTATACTATTTTCTACTCCATCTAGTACATGTATTTCATCATATTCTATTGGAATTAATTCTTTTCCATTTAAATCTATTAATCCATATTTCCCATTTTGTTCTACTTTTAGTACTTTTTCCTCATACCAAACATTTCCGTCTTTATCAAAATTATCTAGAGCTTCTACCTTTTCATATTCTGTTAATATTTCTTCATTTTTGCTATTTATAACTTTTGTTTTATATTCCCCATTTTCTTCATTTATGTTATATGTACATATAAATACATCTTTTTCTTTATTAGGGATTATTATCATTTCTTGATATGCTGGTTTAATAACTTCTTCGCCTGCTTGATTTATTACTCCCCATTTATTGTTTGCATATAATGCAAAATATTCATAATCTTTTATTTTGTTTTCTCTTTCTTTTAGCACATTTTTTATTATAAATACAAACATTATAATAACAGCTATTGCAATAAATACTGCAAACACTTTTTGGTAGTTCAATTTTGCTTCTGTATCATATCGCTTTCCCCTACTCATATAGTTTTCATTCCTTTCATAGTTTTATTAACTATTTTAGATTATATTATTCTACATGTATACTATATCATATATTTATTTGTGTTACAAGTTTTTTTTCAATTTCTTTAGTATGAAAAACTTTAAAATAAATAATAGAACCTAATTATTAAAAATATGGTCATTTAATAATTAGGTTATCTTATAATTTATTTTTATGCATTATTATTTTCTGTTCTTTGTTGTTTTCTATTTTTGTGTTCTTGTATTTTTTCTTCTTTAATTTTAATTGATTTTTTTAATTCTTCAATTTGTTTATCATATAAGTTACAAAGTGCATCAATTTGTTCATCTGTTAAATCATTTTCTCCAATTTCTCCTCTACGATATTTTCTTTGAAGTTCTAAAAGTTTTGTTTCTTCATCTTCTGTCATCTTTATATATTCTTTAAATTCATTACTATTTTTTACATTTGCAGTATCTTCTTGCCCAATTGTATTTGGTGTTTCTTTTTTATGTAAAAATTGTTTAAAGAAATTTTTTATTTTACAAAATATACTTTTTTCGTCTTTTTTAATTAAATTTTTTTCTTGAGTATTTTCTTCCATAATTTTATCTCCTATTTAAAATTCTTTTGTTTTAATGCACTTTCTCATTTTCAAATTCATTTAATTCACGAGTTCTTTTTTGGTCTATATTTTCTAGACTTTTTAATTCTGCATTTTTTTCTCTTAACTCAGCTAATTTATTTTCTCTTGTATTTTCCATATATATTCCTCCTATTTATTCAAACTACTTAAATTATATAATATTGTAATTTTATTTTCAATAATTTTGCAAACTTTTTATTCATTTTTTATAAGTCTGCAAACAATTATACTCATATCATCTTTGCAAATTCCATACCCATTGTCAACTGCTTCATTTATAATTAAATCTGCAATTTTTTGACTATTGTTTGTTTCAATATCTTCTAAAATATATTTAACCCATAACTCTTTGTTTTTATATTCAATATTTGAATCTATAATACCATCACTACACATTACTAAAACATCTTGTTCTTCTATGTCTTTATCATATATTGTTAGGTTAATATCATTTAAAATTCCTGCTGGTAGACTCAAAGATTTAACTATTTGAACTTTTTTCTTGTTTTTTACATATGTTGGACATGCTCCATTTTTTATAAATTCTATTTTACCATTATATAAATCTATGATTGCTATATCCAAAGTTGCAAATATTTCTTCATTTGCATTTAATATTGTTGTATTTATTAAATCTACTGATGTATTTTTATCAAATCCTGACATTAACAGTCTTTCTAACATTTTAATTGCTATTTGACTACTTTTTCTAGCTTCTGGTCCTGAGCCCATTCCATCACTTATAGCTAATAAATATTTTCCATCATTAAGTCTAATTTGCAATATACTGTCCCCTGATACTGGACTATTATTTTTTGTTTTTGTTGCTTGTCCAATTTGTATTAAATATTTATCTGCGGATAAATAACAGAAAACTCTTTTTCCTAATTTATTCAATTTTTTTGTTTTTACTTCATTAGGCATTAATTTTTCATTTAAACTTTTTTCTAACACTTTTTGTATTCTATCAATATCTGCATTTTGTGTTATTTTACTATCTTCTTTTAAATACACATCTACAAAATATCTATTGTCTTTTTTGTTTATTTCAATACCTTCAATAAAAATATCTTTTATCTCTAATGCATTTATTATTTTTTTCTTTTCATCTATATATTCGGGTTCTTGTTTTATTTCTTCTTCCATCTTAACAGCTATACTTGTTATAGCTTTTGATACACCATCTAATTGTGCTTGTACTTTTTGTTTGTTTGATTTCACTTTTTCTTCCCATATGAAGTTTGATTTACTTATTTTATATGCATAATTAATTGCTTTTACAATTTGTTCTATGTTTTCATCCATTTTTTTAGTAATTTTTTCATCTTCATATTTAACTATGTAATTGTTGAATTTTGCAAAAGTTTTTAATAAATCTTCTTTGTTTATCTCTTGCTTGTCCAATAAAATATCAAACAAATCATTTATAATATCATTATTATTTTTTACAATGTCATCATATAAAATATTTTCTTCTAGTCCGTCCAAATTATTTAATACTTCTGTTATAAATAATTCTCTGTTTTTAAAGTATCTACTTGTTTCTACTTTTGTTTCATAAGTATTTGCCATATCTTTTATTGTTTCTGAAACCATGTTTAATTGATTGATTGTTTCTTTACTCTGTTCTAATCCTTTTTTATTGTATTCTGATAACATATTATCAGTTCTTACTAATTCTTCTATATTTATTCCTGCCCATTTTGGAATCGCTAGTAATCCTAATGATGCTATTAATAATTCTCTAAAAACTAATAAATCTATTGTACTTTCTTTTGATGCATATAATAATATTAGATTTCCTATCAAAAATCCAACTACTACACCAATTTTTCCAAATTTATTTAATGTTCCTGATATCATTCCTGAAATTGCATATACAGCAACTATTAGTGGATTATTTTGAACAATTATCCCAAGTGTAACTCCTATTGTTACCCCAGCTGTAGTTCCTACTAATATTCCATTTTTCCATCCTAATACCAATACTATTAGTATGCATAAAATATTTCTTATTGATAGCCCTAATATTGTTATATCTCCTATAGCAGATATAGCTATTGATAATAATAAACTTGCTCCTATTACTTCTTCTATTGAAAATGCTTTTCTTTGTGATATATCTTGTATTACTATTAATGAATTAACAAATATTTTATAAAATACTATTGAAAATATTGCTAGTGTTATATGTAATAACATATCACCTATTGTAAATTTTGTAAGTAATAGTTTTGAAAACATTACTAATATTATGCTGAAAAATATGTGCCAAGATATTTGTATTTGTTCATTTTTATATTGATCATTTTCTTTAGGTGGCTTTATACACATCAATATTAATAGCATTAATATTATAAGTATATAATTTAATACACCTACAGTTCCTACTCCTATTATATTTCCTAATAATCCTACTATTACCACAATTATTGCAGGTACTCCACCTGATAAACATGCTCCTACTATTGCAATACTTAGTGGTGACACTTCTTGGTTCATTCCTATTGTAGATATCATAAAAGCTATTATATATATAATTATATTTTTTATATTTATTAAATTTCTTAATATTTCTTTTTTAGTATTGTCTTTTAACATCCTTACCACCTCATGTAACATTCTAATCTTTTTCTTTTGTGTTTTTTGTCTTTTTTAGTATTCTTATATAAAAAAGTTTTTTACATTTTGTGATATTTAATTTTCTATTTATATTTATTTCCTGCTTTTGTGTTTTCTATTTTATTATATATTGTTGAAAATTACAAGTTTTTTTAATAAATTGCCATAAAAATACTAACCTTACTTATTTTATATTTTTTCATTCAGTCAATTTATTTTTTTATTGTTCATATAATAAAATAGAACATATAAAATGTTGGAGGTGATATTATGTCTAACAATATGGAAGATTTGCTTACCAATATGAAAAAAATGGTTGATAGTGGTAATATTCCTGATAATATAAAACAGATGATGAAAGGTCTACAAAATAACTCTAATTCTCAAAATTCACAACCTTCTTCATCTTCTACAAATTCAAATGCTGATTTGAACAGTCTTTTAAATAATATTTCTCCTGAGATGATTAACAATCTAGGGAGTATGTTAAATTCAAATAATAAAACTAGTCAAAATTCAAATCAAAATGGAAGTTTTAATTTAGATATGAATACAATTATAAAAATGAAAACTATCATGGAAAATATGAATAATAAAGATGATCCTCGTGCAAATTTACTTTATTCATTAAAACCTTATTTGCGTGATGGAAAAAAAGATAAATTAGACCAATATGTGAATTTATTAAATGTTTCAAAAATTGCAGAGTTCATGAATCAAAATAATAAAAATGATAATAAAAAGTAATTAGGAGAGGAGTTTAAAATGCCTAGATTTCCGAGATATTTTCCACCTTTTCAATATTATAATCATTTTAATTATAGACCCTCACATCATCAATATGAGCACATTTCTCCTCAAGTACAAATATCAGATTCTTTAGAGACTTCAAAAAATTCTTGTAATAATGCTGATAATGATATTCCAGTCTGGCTTGATATATTTGGTATTAAATTGTATTTTGATGATGTACTCATACTTAGTCTTTTATTTTTTTTGTATGAAGAACAAGTAAAAGATGAATTCTTATTTTTAATTTTACTTTTATTGCTTATTACTTAAAAAAGTAGACTTTTCTTTTTTGTCTACTTTTTTATTATTATTCAATTACAATTTTGTCATCATCAACATATATAAATGCTTGTTCTTTAGTATTTTCTTCTTCTCTATCTATTTCTTTTACAATATTAGAAATTCGAATTTGTACAACATCTAAAACACTTGCAGCAATAATAGCATCTTTATTGCCCTTTGCTCCAGCATGTGCTAAGCCTCTTAATTTGCCAATTACAACTATATTATCTTCTGCTATTACTTCAGCTCCGGAATTAACATCGCCTATAACTACTATACTTCCTTCTACTTCTAATTTTTGTCCAGATCTTAAAGAACCTTTATGAAAAGTTGTTTCTGATTTTTCCACATCCCTTTTATAGCTTCTCGTAATACTATGTAATCCAAGTGTTGTTGGTGTATCAAATTCAATATTTACGTCAATTTCTTTTTTTATTAGTTCTTTTATTTCTTCTAATTCATTATTAGTTAAAATTTTTCCGGTAACTTTTATAGGTGTTTTTTCCTCTTGATACATCTTTTTTAATTCTTTTAGTTTTTTTGATAATTCTGTTATTATTTTATGCTGAGATGCATCATCATCTATTTTTATTATTACTACATCTTTTTTTAAATTTATACTAATGCTACTCACTTCTAACATCCTTCCTTTTAATAAGCTTATCTTTGTTGCTCTATATATGGAATTGCTTCTATACTTTCGTTTACAGTTACTGATTCATTCATTCCAAAATATTGTGTCAATACATCCCTAGCTACTTCTGCGGCATAATTTCCATGCCCTCCGTTTTCTATCATTACAACAACTGCAACTTCTGGATTTTCATAAGGTGCAAAACATACAAACCATGCATTTACTTTATCATTAACTGCTTCTGCAGAACCTGTTTTTCCTGCAACTTCTATGTTAAAGTTTTTAAATACACTATATGCAGTTCCGCCAGCTTCACTTGCTGCCATTCTCATTCCTTCTTTTGCAACATTTATGCTTTCATCACTTATAGTTATTCCATCATCAGTTTCTTCTATTCCTAGTTTTTCATTAGTATATTTTTCTATTTCTTCTCTTGACATTTCAGTTCCATCAGAATTCAATATAGATTTGATTATTGTTGGATTTACAACATTTCCTCCATTTGCAATTGAAGAAATATATTTTGCAATTTGCATAGGAGTAAAGCTGTTGTCTCCTTGACCTATTGCAGACTGTAAAGTTAATCCAGGTGTCCATTTTTCATTTTTAGTAGCAACTAGTCCCGCTGACTCACTTGGCAATTCTATCCCTGTTTTTTTACCTAGTCCAAAATGTAATGCATATTTTGTTATAGCTTCTATTCCCATTCTGTCCCCTGTTTCATAGAAAAAGTAATTACATGAATGTTGAAGTGCTTGTGTTACATTTAAATATCCATGTCCTCTATGATAACTTGTATAATACCAACATTTAGGTTGATAATCGTCATATTTCTTATATACACCTGTATCATTTATTTTTTCTTTTGTTGTTATTGCTCCTGTTTCTAGTCCTGCTATTGCAGTTATCATTTTAAATGTTGAACCAGGTTCATATGTTGATTGTATAGCTTTATTAATTTGTGGGTGTCTTGAGTCATTATTTAAATATGACCAATTTTCTTGTGAAATTCCACCCACAAACCATTGTGGTTCATATGTTGGATAACTTGCTGTAGCTAAAACTTCTCCAGTATTTACATTCATTACAACTACAGCGCCACCTTGTGCATCATATGTTTCTGAAAATCCTCCATTTTTTATTTTATTAATACAACTTTCTAGTGAATCTTGAGCAACTCTCTGTAAATTAGAATCTATTGTAAGTACTATATCACTTCCTGCAATTGCGTTTTTCGAAACATATTCTCCTGTAATTGTTCCATCTACAGACATTTCAACTTGTTTTTCCCCATCTTCTCCTCTTAATAGTTCTTCAAATAAATACTCGACTCCAGTTCTACCTACTATATCGTTCATATCATATGTATCTTTTTGTTCATTGTATTCTTCTTCTTTTATTTTTCCTGTATAACCTATTACATGTGCAGCCAAATTATTTGCTAAATATGTTCTTACAGCTTCCGTTTCTATGCTTATTCCTGGGAAATCACTATTTCTTTCACTAATTTGTGCAACTATTTCTTCATTTACATCTGTTGCTATTGTAATCGATTTTGTTGCACTATATCCTGTTGTTGTAATTTTGTATCTAATAATTATTATTTTTTCAATATCTTCTACATTATCTGTGGTAATTTCATATTTTTCTTTAAACTTGTAAAAAGCAGTTTCTGCATCAGTATTTTCATCTAGTTTATATTTCTTTTTCCAAGTGCTTAGAGTTTCTCCTTCAATAGTATATTCAAATGGATTTATTTTTATAGGAAATGTATTTTCTATTTGAACTTGGTGAGCATTTAGTAAATTAACTAAATTTAGAATAGAATTATTCAATTCTTCATTTGAAATATTTGTCTTATATAGTTCAATATTACTCTGAGTTTTCACACTGGCTAACTCATTTCCTGATCTATCATAAATAGAGCCTCTAGCAGCTTTTATTTCTGATACTCTTGCTAATCTAGTATTTGATTGTTCTCTATAACTTTCTCCATTAACTACTTGTAGATTAAATAATTGAGTAATGAGCACTATGCCTATTATATAAATAATCATTGTTATAATATTAAACCTAAAATTAGACTTTACCTCTTCTTTTTCATTTCCCCATTCTGTTTCTTTCTCAAAGCTTATTCTTTTTTTCAAATTCTCACCAACTTTCTTTTAGAAATATCTTGTCAGAATTTTATCTCCTTTTATTTCATTTTCTATCTCATATCCTGTTAATTTCATTAAAGGATATATTATAATAATAAGTAAAACATTATATATTGTTTCTATAGATAATATTTTAATAAATTGCAATATTTCTACATTTATTTTTAGCACTAAATATTGCATAACATATAACATTATTTCATACACAATAGTACAAATGCTTCCCATTAACAATATAATAATTCTACTATCTTTTGAAAAAGTTTTGTCTAGCGTACCACTAATAAATCCAATAATTGCTAATGCTATTGAAGTTAATCCTAATGTTTTTCCTATCCATATGTCTATAAAAATACCAAATATTATTCCATAAGTTATTCCATTTTCTTTTCCCATATATAATCCTATATATAACATAAAAATCACAAAAATATTTGGCATTATTCCAGCTATGGTAAATTCACTAAAAAATACTGCCTGCAAAAGATATATTATTATAAAAGTAATAACTATAATTATATGTATCAATATTTTTTTCATTTTATATATCCTTTCTGCAAAAAACTTTTCTAATTTGTTATAACTAATACAGTTTCAAGTTTTTCAAAATCTACAGCAGTTTCAATTATTGCATATGAATCTGTTTTGTTTGAACCCTCATTTACCTTCTTGATTCTTCCAACATGAATTCCTTTTACATATATTCCACCTAATCCTGAAGTTTCTACACTGTCACCTTGTATAATTCTCGCATCTGTTGCAATATTTGAAGCACTAAGTTGTGACTTATTTTCTATTGTTCCCTTACAGATCATTGTATCTCTTGTACTACTAGCTAAACAACTTGTTGCACTTGCACTATCTATTATTGTTTGAATTTTTGAAGTTTTGTTAGTTGTTGATATAACATATCCAACAAGTCCTTCATCTGCAATAACTGTCATTTTTTCTTCTATTCCATTATCACTTCCAACATTAATTACAAGTGTCTTTGAATAATTACTTATATCCCTAGAAATTATAGTTCCTGGCACAGTTGTAAATTCGCTATATTTTTCAGCTAGATTTAGTTGTTGTTTTAATTGTTCATTTTCATTTTTAATGATTTCAAATTCTCTTAATTTTTGTTCTAATTCACTATTTTCTTGTTTCAAAGATGAATTTTCATTTTTTAATTCATCAATATTTTCAAAGAATTTATCATTATTGTTTAACTTATTTTTTAAATATGTTAAAGCGTTTTCTATTGGCATTACTATATTGTTTGCTACATTCTCAATTATAGATATATTTTCAGAATTTATATTTGTAATAAAAACTAATATTATCAATATTATTATTGTAATTATTACACCTATAATTCCACCTTTTTTATTCTTTTCCATATACTATCTTCTCTTTCTTGAATTTAATAAAACTGTTCTTAACTTTTCAATATCTTGTAATGTTTTTTCAGTACCTTTTGCCACACAGTCTAGTGGTTCATCAACAACATATACTGGCATTCCTGTTTCTAAACTTATTAATTTGTCCAAATTTTGAACTAATGCTCCTCCTCCTGCTAATATTATTCCTTTTTCCATAATATCAGATGCAAGTTCTGGTGGAGCTTTTTCTAGTGTCAATTTTACTACTTCTACTATTTTATATATTGATTCTTTAATTGCTTCTTCTACTTGAGTTGATGTTATTGTTACTGTTCTTGGTAATCCATTATTTAGATCTCTACCTTTTATCTCCATTGACATTTCAGTCATAAGTGGCATTGCACAGCCTAATTCTTTTTTCACTTGTTCTGCAGTTGTTTCTCCAATAGCAAGATTTAATTCTTTTTTTACATAATTAATTATATCTTCATCTAATTCATCTCCTGCAACTCTAAGTGAATTGCTAACTACAATTCCACCTAAAGAAATTACAGCTACTTCTGTTGTTCCTCCTCCAATATCTACAATTATATTTCCACTTGGTTCTTCAATTTCTATTTCTGCTCCAATAGCTGCAGCCATTGGTTCTTCAATTAAATAAACCTCTCTAGCTCCTGCTCTTATAATAGCTTCTTCAACAGCTCTTTCTTCCACCTCTGTTATTCCAGATGGAACTCCAACTAGTACTTTAGGTCTAATAGCATTATATCTTTTGCATACTTTTTCTAATATATTTTTTAATAATAATTTTGTAGCTGTAAAGTCTGCTATTACACCATCTTTCATTGGCTTTATTGCATTTATTTCCTTAGGTGTTCTTCCTATCATTTCTTTAGCTTCAGAACCTGTTGCAATAATTTCCCCTGTTTTATTTTTTATTGCTATTACTGCTGGTTCTCGTAAAACAATTCCTTTTCCCTTTATTGTTACCAAAATATTGGCTGTTCCTAAATCGATTCCTATGTCTTTAGATTTAAATGATAAAAAATCCATTTTCTCTTTCCTTTCATCTTTCTTTTTGGCTAAAAATACTTACATAATTTTTATCACCAATTATAATATGATCTAATAACTGTATTCCTAGTATTCTACATGCTTGTTCAACTTTATCCGTAAATTGAATATCTTTATCACTTGGTGTAGAATCACCAGTTGGATGATTGTGTACTAATATTATTTTTGCTGCTTCTATTTTTACTGCTTCATTTAATACTGATTTGATTGTAGCTGTTGCAAAATTTCCGGCACCTATTGCAACATCTTTAATCTTTAGTAGTCTATTTTTATTGTCTAGCATTGCTACTTTCAATATTTCTTGTTTTTCAAATCTCATTTTTTCCATTAGTATTTCAACAAGGTCATATGGTCTAAGTATCTGTTTTTTCTGATAGTTTGTTATTGAACTCATTCTTATTGCTAATTCACATACTGCTTTTAATTGAATTGCTTTAACTTTTCCTATTCCTTTTATTTTTCTAAATTCTTCTACTGTTAATTCTCTTAAGAAACTTAAATCATCCTGTGAATTGCTATTTAACTTTAGTATTTGTTGTGCTATTCCTACTGCTGTATTTTCTTTTGTTCCTGTTTTTATTATTATTGCAAGTAGTTCAGCATTTGTTAACATTTTTTCACCATATTGTTCTAGTTTTTCATATGGTCTTTCTGATTTTGGTAATTCTTTCATTTTAATTGGCATAGTTTCACCTTCTTTCTTTATTTTTTAAACAAAAGGTCCCTATACCATGCTACTATTATATATTGTATTTGCTTTTTTTTCAAGCATTATTTTATTTATATTGGAAAAAATTGTTCCTTTAAAAAAAAGAATTTTAATAGTATAATAAATATATAATAATTACGGAGGTTCTTGATGAAATTTGAAAAATTAACTAATACTAAAATAAAAATAATCATCTCTCAAGAAGATTTGAAATTAAATAATTTGTCCATAGATAATATTCTATCAAATTCTATTAGTTCTCAGAAATTATTAAATAATATTATACTTAATGCTGAAAAAGAGCTTGATTTTAAAGCTGATAATTCTGATTTATTAGTTGAAACCGTTATTCTTGATAATTCTGAATGCATTTTTACTATTAGTAAACTTTTGGATAATCCTATTTCAGATAACAGAAAAAATAATTTATTAGTTTATGAATTTAATAGTTTTGATGATTTTATAAAATTATGTCATTTTTTACAAAATTTTTCTTTCTTATGCTTAAATGACATTTCAAAAAGTTTTTCATTAATACTTTATAATAATACATATTTTTTAAAATTAATAGAATTTAAAAATTTTTTTGTATCAACTGAGTTTATTAAAACTTTCTTTAGTGAATTTGGTAAAGATGTTTCAAAATGTTCTGTAATTGGTGGTAAATTGAGTGAATATGGTAAAACTATATTTTCTCAAAATGCTATACTTAATTGTTTAAATTCTTTTAAATAAAAATCTAGGGGTTGTCCCTAGATTTTTAATATAAATAATTTTGTGGATTATATGCAATTCCATTCACTCTAATTTCTAAATGTAAATGTGGACCTGTACTGTTCCCTGTATTTCCTACTGCCGCAATAACATCTCCTTGGCTTATTTTATCCCCCACATTAGCATATAGTTTACTGCAATGAGCATAATATGTTTCTATTCCATTTCCATGATTAAGTACAACCATATATCCATATGAACCTTTATATCCTGAAAATGTTACTGTTCCATCAGCACATGCTTTAATTTTAGTACCTGTTGAAGCTCCTATATCTAATCCTGTGTGTTTACTAGTTCTTCTACTACTTGACTCGCCAAATCTTGATGTTATTGTTCCTGATATTGGTCTTATTAAGTTTAAATTCAAAGATACTTTGTTATATGATATATTAGTTGATGTATTTACTTTGCCCACTGATACTTTTTTTGGTTCTTCAACCTTTTTCTCATATAATGATGCAACTGCTGTTTCGACTTCAGTAAATTCTTTTAACTCTGTTTCATACATTTCCAAAATTATTATTTGATTGATATTATTACTATCTTTTTCTTTTAATTTTGTAACAATTTCTTCTGCTTGTGCAAAATTTGAAACATAAGCTTTTTCTTCTTCTCCATCTAATATTGCATAATATTTATAATATACTATTCCTGTTTGTTTTACTTTTTCAAAAATTTCTTCATCATTAGTTACAACATTTCTTTTTAATAAGCACAATTTGTATTCTGGCATGTTATCTATTTGTACAAATGCAATATTACTATTTTCTCCGCCTTCTCCACTTTCTATGTATTTGTTTATTTTAGCCTGAAGCTTGCTTTTATCTTCACTATATCCTACAGCTTCCCCATTAATTGTAACTGCATATATTGGTTTAAAAAATAATGCTACTAAACATATTATTAAAAATATTGAAACAGCTATAAGTATTGTAAGTTTCATTGATTTTCTTGCAAATACTAATATTTGTTTTATCATTTTTACTTCTCCTCGTACATAATTTTTTTATATTTTATAATATTTTTTAATTTTATAGCAATTTTTATTATATAGACTTATAATCATTTTTCTCTTTATATCTTTTTTTTTCTCTTTATATCCTTTTTTTTCTCTTTATATCTTTTTTTATATTTTAGGATAATTTAAAAAAGAGGGTGTCCTGAAATAGGAGCCCAAGAAACAAAAAATCCAGCTCGATAAGAGTTGGATTTTTTGATATAAAAA
>CALXZB010000023.1 GCA_944393125.1 uncultured Clostridia bacterium
CATGCAGGTGTAGTTCAATGGTAGAACCTCAGCCTTCCAAGCTGATGACGTGGGTTCGATTCCCACTACCTGCTCCAGATAAAACAAACGGGAAATCGTTTGTTTTTATTTTTATATAATATGAATATGTAATTTTATATTATATAAACGCAAGTTTTACAAAAAAAATGTAAAACTTATAACCTTACTCATGAAAAACATGAGTTATATATCCAAGAGGAGGTGAAAATAATGAACAAATACGAAAGTGTTATCATTATTAATCCAAATACTGATGAAGCAGGTTTAAAAGCTTTAGAAGAAAAATTTACAGGATTAATTAATGAAAATGGAAAAGTAGAAGAAGTTGTAGAAATGGGAAAAAGAAAATTAGCTTATGAAATTAACAAAAATAAAGAAGCATATTATGTACAATTTAATTTTGAAGCAAAACCTGAAACTATAGCTGAACTAGAAAGAGTTTACAGAATAACAGATGGAATATTAAAATTCATCACAATAAAAAAATAAATAGGATAAAAAGTGGCCTGAAATAAAGTAGAAAGGTACGTGATAAAATATGAACAAAGTAATTTTAATGGGAAGATTAACAAGAGATCCAGAAGTAAGATATACACAAACTAATAATACAGTAGTTGCATCATTTTCACTAGCTGTAAACAGAAGATTTGTAAGACAAGGTGAAGAAAGACAAGCAGATTTTATAAATATAGTAGCTTGGAGCAAATTAGGAGAATTTTGCAGTAAATACTTTAAAAAGGGTCAACAAGTTGGAATTATAGGAAGAATACAAACAAGAACATGGGATGATGACCAAGGTCAAAAGCACTATGTTACAGAAGTAGTTGCAGAAGAAGCTTATTTCGCAGATAGTAAAAGAGAAGGAGAAATGTCAAATTCTTCTTTTGAAAGCACTTTTGGAAATTCTATGCCAGGTGCAACATCAGGAGGAATGGACTTTGAAGTTTCTTCAAGTGATGACTTACCATTTTAAGAACAAGGAGGGGAATAAAAATGGCAGATAAAAATAAAAAAAGAAATAATAAAAATAACAATAATTATGATGATGACTTTAATCCAAAGTTTAGAAAACAAAGAAAAAAAGTATGTGCATTATGTAATGACAAAAACTTTGAATTAGACTACAAAAATCCTGAACAATTAAAAAAATTCATTAATGATAAAGGAAAAATATTACCAAGAAGAACAACAGGAGCTTGTGCTAAACATCAAAGAGACATAACACTTGCTGTTAAAAGAGCAAGACATATTGCTATATTACCATATGCAGCAAAAGACTAGAAGTTAATTAATAGAGGAACTAATAATCAAAAATGATTTATAGTTCCTTTATTTTTTATTCATATAAATCTTCAATAAAAACATCAGATTCTTCAAAATTATCAATAAACCCTACTTTAGCAATATTATTATTAGTACTTTGAATCCAAACAAGACGATTATTATAAAAAACATCTACCTTTTCATCATTATTTAAAATTTGTTCCATTCTTTTTAAATTCATTTTAATCACCTCTAAAACAAGTATATACACTATAAAAAGAAATATTCATAAAATGTAACTTGCTTTTAAAAAACAGATATAGTAAAATAAATATAGTCAAACAAAATTATAATGGAGGAATTCAAATGAAACAAAAAATATCAGAAATATTAAAAGAACAAATAGAAAAAAGTGATTATCCAATTGTTGGAGCAAAATATAACAATGAATATAAAAATTTAGATGATATAGTAGAAGAAACTGGCAAAATTGAATTGATAGATATAAATTCTAAAGAAGGAATGAAAATATATAGAAGAACTTTAACTTATATCATGGGAATGGCTTTTTGGAATATTTTTCCTGAAGCAGATGTAACAGTAGAATATCAATTATCAAATGCAATGTACTGTACTATAGAAAATATGGAAGTAACTTCAGAAATTCTTGAAAAAATAAAGCAAGAAATGAGAGAAATAATAAAACAAGATTTAAGAATAGAAAAAAAAGTAATGTCAAGAGAAGATGCTGAAAAATTTTTTGCACAAAATGATTCATCAAAAGGTAGATTACAATTAGATTCAGAGAGTAAACAAGATATAAATATGTATTTTTGCAAAGACTATTTTAATTACTTTTATGAAGTAATTGCTACACATACAGGTGCTACTCCAATATTTGATTTACAAAAATATAGTGGAGGCTTTTTACTAAGATATCCAAGTAGCAATAATGTAGAAGCATTACCAGAATTTAAAGAAACCAAAAAATTATTATGGGCATTACAAGAATATGAATCAATATACAAAATATTAAATGTTGTAAATATATATAAATTAAATAAAATAGTAAAAGAAAATAAAATAAAAGATTTAATATTATTATCTGAAGCTTTGCATGAGAAAAAAATTTCTCAAATAGCTGATAAAATAGCAAATAGAAAGAATGTAAAAATGGTTTTAATTGCAGGACCTTCATCTTCAGGAAAAACGACATTTGCACAAAGATTAGGTATTCAATTAAGAATAAACGGATTAAAACCAGTAACAATTTCAGTTGATAACTATTTTGTTGAAAGAAAAGATACTCCTATAAATGAAAAAGGAGAATGTGATTTTGAATGTATTGAAGCAATAGACACAGAACTTTTCAATAAACACTTAATTGCACTATTAAATGGAGAAGAAGTGGAAATGCCTGAATTTGATTTTCATGAAGGTACAAAAAGATATAATGGAAACAAATTAAAGTTGCATGATGATGAGATTTTAGTAATAGAAGGAATACATTGTTTAAATGATAAATTAACATCAAAAATTCCACAAGAACAAAAATATAAAGTATATATAAGTGCATTAACAGTACTTAATATGGATAGATTTAATAGAATTTCTACAACAGATACGAGATTGATAAGAAGGATTGTTAGGGATAATCAATTTAGAGGTTATAATGCGGCACAAACAATTGCTACATGGGATAATGTGAATAGGGGAGAAGAAAAAAATATATTTCCATATCAGGAAGAAGCAGATGTTATATTTAATACATCATTAATATATGAATTAGGAGTTCTAAAAACTGAAGTTGAACCATTACTTAAAGAAATAACAAATGACCAACCTCAATATGCAGAGGCACAAAGATTATTAGAAATATTAAGATATTTTGAACCAATTTCAAAAGACATAGTTCCATCTCATTCTTTATTAAAAGAATTTTTGGGTGGAGGAGATTTTAAAGGATAATTTTATAGAAAGGGCAGAAAATGATAGAAAATAGTAAATTTACCAAAATTGATGAAGAATTTACATGTGAGAACTGTGGTAGGAAGGTTCCTAAATTAGGGTATACATGTAGAAATCATTGTCCATATTGCTTATACTCAAAGCATTTAGATATTAATCCAGGTGATAGAGCAGAACAATGCCATGGAATGTTAGAACCAGTTGGACTAGAAGTAAATTCTAAAAAAGGGTATATTATTGTATTTAAATGTAAGAAGTGTGGAGCTATTCGCAAAAATAAAGTTGCTAAAGATGATAATATGGACAAAATAATAGAGTTAAGTAGTATAAATAAAAATCTTTAAAGAAAATAAAAAAACGCTTTCAATCTAAGCGTTTTTTCTATGCTCTTTTAACTTTTCCATTTTTTAAACATTTAGCACAAACATGGATTTTCTTTATTTCTCCATCAACATCTGCTTTAACTGTTCTTAAATTTGGTTTCCATGTTCTTGGAGCTCTTTTACTTATGTGTGAACGAGTTATACTTAATTTATTTCCATGATTAGCTGTTTTTTCACAAATTTCACATTTTGCCATAATTTAATGCACCTCCTAATATAATTAATAAATATGACTATAAAATAGTTTACCACATATTTATTAAAAAAACAAGAGTTTTAGTGAAAAAATCAAAATAAATTAAACCAATTTTGAAAAATAGATTTCACCATACCTAATAATCCTAGTTTTTCTATGCTAGTTTCAGCAATTAAATTAACAGTACCAAGCTCTGAATCATTTATAGAATATTTTATTGTTCCAAGGAGTTGCCCTTGAGTAACAGGAGCTTTAATGTTGTCTTTTAAATTTATTTCATAGTTAATATTATTTTCTTCACCTTTTTTTATAAGAAAAGATGGTGATGTTTCATAAACTGCATTTATTTCTTTAGATACACCATTTTGTACAGCAACAGATTTAACTATTTCGCCTTGTTCGCCAAAAGATTTGTAAGAATAATTATTAAAACCATAATCTAATAAACTTGTAGCATTGCTAAATCGTAAAGCTGAAGTAGGTGCTTTCATAACAACTGCTATTAGTGATAAATTGTCACGAGTGGCAGAAGCGGACAAATTAAATAAGGCAAGAGAAGTAGAACCTGTTTTTAGGCCAGTACATCCTGAATAATTTCTTATCAACTTATTAGTACTAGATAATGTAGATTCACCATTTCTTAAAGTATCCATCCAAATAGTCGAATATTCAGTAATTTTTGGATGATTCTTTAAAAGTTTTCTAGACATTAAAGCAATGTCATAAGCAGAAGTAAGATGACCATCTTCATCAAGTCCATGGCAATTTTTAAAAGTAGTATCATTCATACCTAACTCTTTTGCTTTTTCATTCATCATTTGAACAAACCCATCTTCAGTTCCACCAAGATATTCTGCCATAGCAACAACACAGTCATTTGCAGAAACAACAGCAATAGCTTTAAGCATTTCATGTACACTTAAAGTTTCTGTAGTATCTAACCAAATTTGAGAGCCACCCATACTAGCTGCATTAGAACTACAAGGAATTTGAGTTTCAAGAGTAATTTTGCCACTATCTAGAGCTTCCATAATTAACAAAAGACTCATTACTTTAGTTACACTTGCAGGATATAATTTTTCGTGAATGTTATAACCATATAATATTTGACCACTATTTTGCTCTATTAGAATTGCTGACTCTGCTTCTAAATTTAAAAAATTATTATCTAAAATTTCTTGAGACTGTGAAATTGGTGCAGAAGTTTCAATACTATTATCTATAACAGACCAGGTATAATCACTTGAAAAACTATAACATATTGATGATGTGCTTAAAATTAATATTAATAAAACTGAAATAAAAATTTTTTTCATTTTTCCTCCTTGCATACTGAACAAAATCTTTTTATAATTATATGCAAATATATTAATATAATTCAAAAATGTTAGAATTTACTAATTTTGTATAACTAGTAATTTTTATTAATATATGTTATAATTACAACAAAATAAAAGATAAAATATTAACTTTTAAAAAACAAAAAGATTTAAATAGGTGGCTTAAAGAGTTTACACATAATGAAAATGTTCTTACGAATTTAAAATAATATAAGGAGATTTAAGAATGGAGCTTATAGATATAGTAGATGAAAATAATAAATTAACAGGACAAGTTGCAGATAGATGGGGAGCTTGTACTAGTGGACTATGGAGAAGAATTGTATCTTGCTGGATAATGAATGAAAAAGGAGAAATTTTATTGCAAAAAAGAAGTCCTAGCAAAAAAAGCAATCCAAATCTATGGGCCAAAACAAGTGGCCAAGTGGATAGAGGAGAAACTGCAGAAAATGCAATAGTTAGAGAAGTAAAAGAAGAATTAGGAGTAAAAATTCCTGAAGAACAAATTAAAGTAATGGATATTTATAAAAGTAATAGTTCAAGTAAGAGTTTTATATATAATTTTTTATTTATAGTAAATTATGAAATTGATGACTACATACTACAAAAAGATGAAGTTGCGGAAGTAAAATATGTAGAAATTGAAGACATAGAAATTGCTCAAAAAAATAATGATTTGAACTACATTTTTTCTAATTGGGAAGAAGCGGATTTTAATAAGCAAATGAAAATACTAAAGAACAAAAGGAGTGAAATTCTAAAAGGAAAAAATTTTTAGAAACAATAAAAACTTAGCTAGAAAAGATATGAGGAGGCAGAAAAATTTTTAGCCTCCCTTTTACTAATATAATAAAGTAATTTTAGTTCCACGTTTTTTTATAAAACCATCATCAATAAGAAATTTTAATTCTCTCATCATTGCACTTCTATCAACACTAAGAAAATCTGCTAAATCAGTATAAGAATATGGCAAAGTAAAAGTACGACGTAGATTATTTTTAGAAAGTGCATTAAAATAAGAAAGAATTTTACTTCTGATATTTTTTTTAGTTAAGAGTTCTATTCTTAGATTTAAAGAAACTATTTGCTCTAAGAAAAGTTGACTTAAGCTATTAGAAAGCTCTTTATGAAATTCACAATTACGCCTACATTTATTAGATATAAAATTATAATTGTAGAAAATAACTTCAGAATTTTTTCTAGCAACAGCAAAAAGTTCATTATTAGTATTAGCAGGATAAAATACTTCTCCAAAAACATCGTTATCAACAAAATGACCAATAATTGTTTTGTTTCCATTAAGATCATACCTAATTAAATCAACTTCTCCAGAAAGTACTATACAAATTTGATTACGCTTTTCAATATATGTTGTAACAGTTTCACCTTTAACAAATTTTTTTATTTGAATTTTATTACAACTATTTTTAAAATTTTGTATAAAAATTTTTTTATCAAAATTAGTATCCATAAAAATACCTCCAAAATTCTTAAAAACTACTCTTTCAAAAGTTACAAAATTCGACATAATTAAGTGACTAATGATTATGAAAAACTAAAACAATTATATTTCATTTTTGTTGCATTTGCAACAGTTTTTTTAAAAATTAAATATATAATAAGGTCATACAAACGAACGAAAGATATAAATTTTAAAATCTGTTTGTACATAAGAAAGGGTAGGGGGAAATAAGATGAAAGTTATTAAAAGAGACGGAAGAATTATTGATTTTGACAGACAAAAAATTGAAATAGCAATAGAAAAAGCTAATAAAGAAGTAAGAGGAAAAGAAAAAGCAACAAAAGAGCAAATTAATGAAATAATAGCATACATAGAAGATCTTGGTAAAAAAAGAATGTTAGTAGAGGACATACAAGATGTAATAGAACAAAAATTAATGGAATTTGACAAATATGAATTAGCAAAAAAATACATAGTATATAGATATAACAGAGCCTTAGTAAGAAAATCAAATACAACTGATGAATCAATATTAGGATTAATAAGAAATGAAAACAAAGAACTTGCAGAAGAAAACTCTAACAAAAATACAGTATTAGCATCAACACAAAGAGATTATATAGCAGGAGAAGTATCAAGAGACTTAACAAAAAGAATCTTATTACCAGAAAAAATATCAAAAGCACATGAAGAAGGAATCCTACATTTCCATGATGCAGACTACTTCGTTCAACCAATATTTAATTGCTGTTTAATAAACATAGGAGACATGTTAGATAATGGAACTGCAATGAATGGAAAAATGATTGAAAGTCCAAAGAGTTTCCAAGTAGCATGTACAGTAACAACACAAATAATAGCTGCAGTTGCAAGTAATCAATATGGTGGACAATCAGTAGATTTAAAACACTTAGGAAAATATTTAAGAAGAAGCCATGACAAATTCAAGAAAAAATTAACAGAGAAATATGGTGGAAAATTACCTAAAAATGTAATTGAAGATATGGTTAATGATAGAGTTAAAGAAGAACTTGCAGCAGGAGTTCAAACAATACAATATCAAATAAATACATTGATGACAACAAACGGTCAATCACCATTTGTAACTTTATTCTTACACTTGGAACCAGATGATGAATACATAGAAGAAAATGCTATGATAATAGAAGAAGTTTTAAAACAAAGAATACAAGGAATTAAAAATGAAGTTGGAGTGTATGTAACACCAGCATTCCCAAAACTAATATATGTTTTAGATGAGCATAACTGCTTAAAAGGTGGAAAATATGACTATTTAACAAAATTGGCTGTAAAATGTTCTGCAAAGAGAATGTATCCAGATTATATATCAGCTAAGAAAATGAAAGAAAACTATGAAGGAAATGTATTTAGCCCAATGGGATGCAGAAGCTTCTTAGCACCATGGAAAGATGAAAATGGAAACTATAAATTTGAAGGAAGATTTAACCAAGGAGTTGTAAGTATCAACTTACCACAAATAGGATTAGCTGTTGGTGGAGATGAAGAAAAATTTTGGAAGTTATTTGATGAAAGATTAGAACTATGTAAAGAAGCAATAATGTGTAGACATTATGCATTATTAGGAACAAAATCTGATATTTCTCCTGTACATTGGCAAAATGGAGCAATAGCTCGTTTGAAAAAAGGAGAAACAATAGATAAATACCTATATGGTGGATATTCAAGTATATCATTAGGATATATAGGAATATATGAACTTACTAAGATTATTAAAGGTGTTTCACATACAACAAAAGAAGGACATGATTTTGCAATAAAAGTTATGAAGCATTTACAAGAAACAGTACAAAGATGGAAAAAAGAAACTAATATAGGATTTGCATTATATGGAACTCCAGCAGAATCTCTATGCTATAGATTCGCTCGTATTGATAGAGAAAAATATGGAGATATTCCAGATGTAACAGATAAAGGATATTACACAAATTCATATCATGTTGATGTTAGAGAAAAAATCGATGCATTTAGTAAATTAAAATTTGAAAGTGAATTCCAAGCTTTATCACAAGGTGGAGCTATATCTTATGTAGAAGTTCCAAATATGAAAAATAACCTAACAGCACTTGAAGAAGTAGTTAAATTCATATATGATAATATTCAATATGCAGAATTTAATACAAAATCAGATTATTGCCAATGCTGTGGATATGATGGAGAAATGATTATAAATGATAACAACGAATGGGAATGCCCACAATGTGGAAACAAAGACCATGCAAAAATGAATGTTGTTCGTCGTACTTGTGGATATCTAGGAGAAAATTTCTGGAATGTTGGAAAAACAAAAGAAATTAAAGCTAGAGTACTTCACTTATAATACATAGATTTAATATAATGTAGAAGAAATAATTTTTTATAGAACTATATTAAAAAATAGCAGGGAAATTTATTCCCTGCTGTTTTCTGGTTTGTTCTTGTTTGTTTCTGTCAATATTTCCATTTGAGAAATAGCAATTTTATTTAATCTAATTAATCTTTCTGATTGCTTTATACCTTCATTAATATATATTGAATTCACATTTTCTAATTCTTTTATTAAAAGCAGTTTGAATTTTTGACTTATCCACTTTTATAACTATTTAATCCTGCTTCACTTTTAATTATGGCGAATTCGCCATAATTAAAATTAGGATTGTGTAATTCTTCCCAAATCCCTAAAAATTCTATTGTATTTCTATTTCTTAACCAATCCGAAATAAAGAAATCTCCATCTTTTGATTTAAGCATATCGGTTAATGAAATGTAATCTTCATCATTCATATTATAATATGTAATTTTTGTATCTAAAACATTTAATTCTTTCATAAATCCTCCTCAAACAAAAGAACTTTTGTTTGATTATATAATATTTACATATCTATGTCAATGGAAGTCGTAAAAAGACTAAAAGAAAAACGGCATAACCTATTTAGATTATACCGTGTTTGTTTATTAACAATTATCATAAAATAATACAAATCAATCCACCACTACCTTCATTAACAATTCTTTCAAGAGTTTCTTGAAGTTTCATTTGAGCATCTTCAGGCATTTTTGCAAGCTTAGTTTGAAGTCCTTCATTAACAAGTTCGTTTAAACTTTTTCCAAATATGTTAGAACTCCAAATGCTTGTAGGATCATTTTCAAAACCAGAAAGAAGATAATTAACAAGTTCTTCAGATTGTTTTTCAGAACCAACTATTGGAGAAACTTCTGTTTCAATATTTGCACGAATCATATGTATAGAAGGAGCAGTAGCACGAAGTCTTACTCCAAAGCGAGAGCCTTGTTTTACCATTTCAGGTTCTTCTAATACCAATTCATCAATAGAAGGTGTAACAATACCATATCCTTTAGCTTTTACTTCTTCTAATGCACCAGCAATTTTATCGTATTTTTTCTTAATGCAAGCCAAATCACTCATAATAGAGAATAAATCTCCTTCATCTGTAATTTCCATATTAGTAATCTGAGAAAGTACATCATAAAATAATTTATCTTGTAGTTGAATAGAAACACAAACTTTCCCTGAACCAAGCATAATATTATCTACACAAGCTTTTGAAATAATATCTGTGCTTGAAACTTTTGAAATGCATATTGATACATCTTTTAGTGCAGAAATTTCTGAAAATATTTCTTTTATCTGGTTAAATAATTTACTTTTTAATGGGTGAGAAAAATCTAAACCATCTACCCATTTTGGAAAAGTAATTCTTATTTCTTCAACAGGAAATTCATAAAGTAAATTAGCAAACATCGAATTAATATCTTCTACAGTTAAATTTTCACAATTTATTGGCATAACTTTTGTATTGTATTTATCTGTTAATTCAAGAGATAACTTTTTTGCTTCGGGTGATGAGGGATTAGCTGTATTTAATAGAATTATAAAAGGTTTATTAATAGCACGAAGCTCATTAACAACACGTTCTTCAGCTTTTATATAATCGTCACGAGGAATATCAGTAATACTTCCATCTGTAGTAACTAGAACACCAATTGTAGAATGTTCTTCAATAACTTTTTTTGTACCTATTTCTGCAGCAGTTTCAAAAGGGATTTCTTCATCAGACCATGGAGTTTTTACCATTCTTGGCATATCATCTTCTAAATAGCCAATTGCATTATCAACTAAATATCCAACACAATCAACTAAACGAGTTTTTAATTTTAAATTTTTATCTATAGTAATTTCAACAGCCTCATTAGGCACGAACTTTGGCTCTGTTGTCATAATAGTACGACCACCAGCACTTTGTGGTAATTCGTCTTTTGCTCTTTCTTTTTTGTATTCATTATCTATATTAGGAATTACTAGTAAATCCATAAATTTTTTTATAAAAGTAGATTTACCGGTTCTTACAGGACCAACAACTCCTATATAAATGTCACCATCAGTTCGTTTGGCTATATCTTGATATAAGCCTACATTTTCCATTTATAATACCTCCTAGCTAGACAAACTTTTATTAATATATATTGGCTAATTCTTAAGAATATGACAATCAATATAAAAAACTTGATAAAATTTAATTAATATGATAGAATGGGACTATTGAATTTCATATAATACATAAAGAACATTAGAAAAAACTATATGCGAGAAAGGAATGAACGTAAATGGATAAAATGCAAGATGCCATAGAAATTTTAAAAGAATACAATCAAGAACACATAATAAGAATATTAGAAAAATTAGATAGAGAAAAACAAGAAGAATTGATAAAGCAAATACAAACAATAGATTTTCATCAAATTACAGAATTATATAATAATACAAAAAAAGAAATAGAATTTAAAGAAAGTAAAATAGAACCTTTAAAATATTTAGATAAAGCAAAACTTACAGATTGCCAAAGAAAAAAATTTGATGAACTAGGAGAAAAAACTGTAAAAGCTGGTGAATATGCAGTAGTAACAATGGCAGGAGGTCAAGGAACAAGACTTGGACATTCAGGACCAAAAGGAACATTTAAGCTAGATGTATATGGAAAAGGGAAATACTTATTTGAAATTTTAATAGAGAATTTAAAAGAAGCTAATCAAAAATATGGAATAACAATTCCATGGTATGTAATGACAAGTAGAGAAAATAATCATGAGACTGTAGAGTTTTTAGAAAAAAACAATTATTTTGGATATGATAAAGATTTTGTAACAATATTTACTCAAAGTGAATTACCATTGGTAGACCAAGAAGGAAAATTACTTATAGGAAAAGATTTTAAAATCAAAGAAGCATCAGATGGTAATGGAGGCACATATTCATCTTTGAGAGCAAGTGGATGTCTTGCAAATATGAAAGAAAGAGGAATTAAGTGGATTTTTATAGGCAGTGTAGATAATGCATTACTAAAAATGGTAGATGTAACTTTACTTGGAATGGCAATAAGTAAAAATGTGCAAATTGCATCAAAGTCAGTAGTGAAGGCAAATCCACATGAAAAAGTAGGAGTATTTTGCAAAATGAATGGACACCCAAAAGTTATAGAATATTCAGAACTACCAAAAAGAATGGCTGAGCAACGTGATAGAAATGGTGAATTAAAATATGGTGAATCACATATTATGTGCAATTTATATACTATTGAAGCAATAGAAAAAGTAAGCAAAGAACCATTAATATATCATAGTGCATTTAAAAAGAATTCTTATATTGATGAAGATGGAAAAGAAGTTATACCTGAAGAACCTAATTCATATAAATTTGAATCATTTATTTTCGATGCTTTTGAATTTTTTGATGATATAGCTATTCTTCGTGGTAAGAGAGAAGATGATTTTGCTCCTGTTAAAAACTGCGAAGGAGTGGATAGTCCTAAAACTGCTAAAGAATTATATGAGAAGTTTTGGAATAAATAAAATTTTGAATATTTTCATTGGAGGTTAAATATGGAAGAATGTAAAATAAAAAATCTATATAATCTAAATGAAACTATTGCTAAAGAATTATTAGAAAAATTAGTATATCCATGGGAAGCCTTGCCTAAGATAAGCGAATTCATAATACTTTTAGGGAAAAAATTAGATTCTAATATATATGAATTAAAAGACGAAAATATATGGATTGCGAAATCAGCAAAAGTAATGCCATCAGCATATATTAAAGGACCTGCTATTATAGGTGAAAATGCAGAAATAAGGCATTGTGCTTTTATTAGAGGAAATGCTATAATTGGAAATGATGCTGTTGTAGGAAATTCTACGGAATTAAAAAATGTGATTTTATTTAATAAAGTTCAAGTTCCTCATTATAATTATGTGGGTGATTCTATATTAGGATATAAAGCACATATGGGAGCTGGAGCAATTACATCAAATGTTAAATCTGATAAAAAACTTGTAATTGTAAAAAACAACACAGAAGAAATAGAAACAGGCTTGAAAAAGTTTGGAGCAATGATAGGAGATAATGTTGAAGTTGGTTGTGGTAGTGTTTTAAATCCTGGTAGTGTAATTGGTAAAAATACTAATATATATCCACTTTCATCTGTAAGAGGTGTAGTGCCTGAAAATTCTATATATAAAAATAAGAATGAAATAGTAGAAAAAATGTAAATAAAAAATAGTCAAGTTTTCTAGGACTTGATTATTTTTTTATTTTTAACATAGAAAGTGAATGTAACAAAATTGTAATAAAAATGTAATATAAGTAAAAAACGAGTAAAATGAGTTAAAACATTGAAACTGCAATGCTTTGTCCTATTGACAAAAAAATAAAAAAATGTTAAAAAATAAAGGGAGTATATGAATTGTAATGGGGGAAAATATATGAAGAAAAAAATGTTAGTTAGTTTTATAATTTTTTTAGCATTGATAGTATCAATAATTGGTATTGCTACAATTACATTAGCACCACGATTAGTTTATAATAGAACAGTTATTAATAGAGATTCTGGAAATTTTAGAGTAGAAATTGTTGACGAAATTTCTGTTTCTAATACTGATAAAGTAGAAGCATATGTAAATAAATTAGATACTACAAAAGCTATAATGAATGTACGAGGATTATCAAAAGCAGGAGACTTTGCAACTGCTACTTTTCCAATAGTAAATAAGAGTACAGATTTATATGCATCATTATTTGCAGAAACTTCAAATACTAATTCAGAATATTTTGATGTTACTTATAATATAGCAAAACCAACTAATTTAGCAGTTGGAGAGAAAACAACAATAACAGTAACAGTTACTTTGAAAAAGGATGTGTTAGTTAAGGAACAAACAGGAACAACAGTTGTTACAGTAAAAGCAAATCCTGTGCAACCTAAATAATAGTTAAAATATATAGATTATTAAAAGTCCAAAAGAAAAATGAGGAGGCATAGGAATATGCATAGTAGAGCAACGAGAAAAACAAAAATGATGAGCAAACATAGTTCAATACTATGTCTTTTGCTTATGACCATATTGCTGATGGGAATAGGATATTCAGCAATAAATTCAATAACAGGAGAAATATCAGGAACGGTCATAGCAGAACAACAAAATGATGTGTTTATAACAAGTGTGGAATATGTAAGTGATGTAGATGCAGATTTAGCAGGGTCAAATATAACATATTATAAAGGTACATATATGCAAAGTACTGTTAAACTATCAGAAACAAATGCAAGTTCTGAAATTACATATAAAGTAACAGTATATAATAATTCAGAAAATACATATCCATTTTTAACAACATTGTTTGATGAAGAATTTTATGATAATCCAAATATAGTATTTGAAATAAAAGATACAGGATTTAAAGTAGGAGATTTAATAAATGGAAAAGAAACAAAAGAAATATACATAACTTTTAAGTATAAAGATGGAGTATTACCAGAGAATAAAACATTAAATTCAAATATTAATTTTAAAATAGCAAATCCTAATAGATTGAAATTAGCATCATATGGAAACTCAACTAGCAATTATTTAGGAAGTACAATAACAAGAGATAAAATAGAATCAGTAAAATTTGAACTTGGAACTTTACAACCAGAAGGAACAGTAGCAAGTTTTGATGCGTCAGAAAAACAAGATGAAAGTATAATAGGATATTACACAGATACAGATGGAAACGGAATGTATGAATTAACATTTTTAAGCGCAGAACCAATAGCACCAAATGTAAATGGGCAATATTTATTCCAATATTTATCAAATGTAACAGAAATAACATTTAATAATTTTACAACATATGGTGTGACAAATATGGGAGATATGTTCAGTTATTGTAGTAGATTAACAGAATTAGATGTAAGCGGATTTGATACCAGTCAAGTAACAAAAATGAGTTTTATGTTCTCTAATTGTAGCGGATTAACAAGCTTAAATGTAAGTAGCTTTGATACAAGACAAGTAACAAATATGGGAGATATGTTCCGTTATTGTAGTGGATTAAAAGAACTGGATGTAAGTGGATTTAATACAAGCCAAGTAACAAGTATGAGTAGTATGTTTTTTTATTGTAGCGGATTAACAGAATTAGATGTAAGTGGATTTGATACAAGCAAAGTAACAAATATGAGCGATATGTTCTATTCATGTAGTGGATTAACAGAATTAGACGTAAGTAGGTGGAATACAAGTAAGGTAACAGATATGAACCAATTGTTTGCTGTTTGTAAGAATTTAACTAATCTAGATGTAAGCGAATGGAATACAAGTCAAGTAACAGATATGCATGAGTTGTTTCAATATTGTAAAATAGAAAAATTAGATTTAAGTAAGTGGAATACAAGTCAAGTAACAAATATGAGTTGTATGTTCTATTATTGTAGCACATTAAAAAGTTTAGATGTAAGTGGATTTGATACTAGCCAAGTGACGGATATGAGTGAAATGTTCCAGTCTTGTATCGGATTAACAGAATTAGACTTAAGCGGATTTGATACAAGCCAAGTAACAGATATGAGTTATATGTTTAGAAATTGTAACAAATTAACAACAATATATGTAAGCGAATATGATGAGGAAACAGGAACAGGCTGGACAACATCAGCAGTAACAGATTCAAACGATATGTTTACTGGAAGTACAAAATTAGTAGGTCAAAATGGAACAGTATATGATTCAAATTATACAGATGCAAAATATGCTAAAATAGATAAAACAGAAGAACCAGGATATTTAACATTAAAAATAAACAGGTTAGTATTAGCAGAAGATATAGAGTCTACTGGAAATTACTTAGGAAGTACAATAGCAAAAGATAAAATAGTAAGCATCAAATTTGAAAAAGGAACAACAATGGAAGCAATATCAAGTTTTGATGCTTCAGAAAAACAAGATGGAAGTCTAATGGGATATTATACAGATACAAATAATGATGGATTGTATGAATTGACATTCTTAAGCAAAGACTTGATAGGACCTAATATAAATGGACAATATTTATTCCAAAACTTAACAAATGTAACAGAAATAACATTCAATAATTTTGCAACATATGGTGTGACAAAAATGACTAGTATGTTTGAAGAATGTAATAAAATGACATCTGTAGATGTAAGCAAATTTGACACTAGAAAAGTAAGTAATATGGAAAGAATGTTCTATAATTGTAATTTAATAGCAAACCTAGATTTGACCAATTTTAATACAAGCCAAGTGGTGGACATGAATAATATGTTTTTTCAAACTGGTGACACTGTAACAAATTTTAGTATAATTGGATTGGATAACTGGGATACATCTAATGTTATAACTATGGAAAGAATGTTTCAGTGTACTGCTAGAAATGCAGACACATTTAATATTGGAGATTTGAGTAACTGGAATATATCTAATGTAACAAGTATGGAATATACGTTTTGTTCATTAGGACAACACTCAAAAGAATTTAATATAGGAAATTTAGATAATTGGGATACATCTAAAGTTACTACTATGGAAGGTATGTTTAATCAAGCTGCATATGTTGACAGTTGCGATCAAACATCATTTAATGTAGGAGATTTAAGTAATTGGGATACATCTAAAGTTACTGATATGAGTTTTATGTTTAATCAAGCAGGCCAAAATGGTACATCATTTAACATTGGAAATATAGGAAATTGGGATACTTCTAATGTAAAAGATATGGCAGGAATGTTTGAGAATACAAAGATAAATTCAGCAACATCAAATAAGATTGACTTTTCTAATTGGGATACTAGCAAGGTAACATCTATGTATGCTATGTTTTCACTTTGTAATAAAACTGTTGAATTAGATTTAAGGACTTTTGATACAAGTCAAGTAACAGACATGTCATATATGTTTTCAGGATGTAGTCTATTAACAAGTCTAGATTTAACATCATTTAATACACATAAAGTAAAATTAATGCAAAATATGTTTAGAAACTGTTATGAATTAACAACAATTTATGTTAGTAAATTTGAAGAAAATATAAAAAATGGTTGGACAACATTAGCAGTAACTGATTCATCAAGTATGTTTCAGTCGTGTTCTAAATTAGTTGGCCAAAATGGAACAAAATATAATTCGAATTACAATGATAAAACTTATGCAAGAATAGATATGCCTGGGATTATGGGGTATCTATCAGAGAAACCAACATATATACCAGATGGATATACACATGTTATAGGAACTAATTTAGATAATGGATATGTTGTTCAAGATAGTTTGGGAAATCAATATGTATGGATAGATGTACCCAGAACTTCAATTGTATATAAAACAGCTGGTACAAATATAACTAATTTTACAGATTCTGAGTATACAAAAATAGAAAATGATTTAAAATCATATACATCAACATATAGAAATGCAACAACTTATACAGATAAATATTATTCAACTGCAACAACAGGACTAACACAAACTCAATATAATACATTAAAGCAAAAAATGTTAAAAAGCATATATCAATATGGTGGTTTTTACATAGGAAGATATGAAACTGGAACAACTACTCCAAGAACTACAACAGGAACTGCAACGCAGACACCAGTAATAAGAAAAAATGTTTATCCATATAACTTCGTAACAGCAAGTCAATCTCAAGAACTATCAAGTCGATTTGCGACAGATGGATATATAACGAGTTTAATGTTTGGAATACAATGGGATTTGACAATGAAATACTTAGAAAGAAAAGGTGCAACTCAAACAGAATTAATGAGTAATAGCATCAATTTAGGAAATTATACTGATAGTGCATTTTCTATAACAGATAAAAATGTAAAATACGCAACTAGTTTAGGAAAAACATGGAAAACTATAAGTAGTTCATATTCTAAAGGCAATGGAACATCAATAATTACTTCAACAGGAGCTCTTACAAAATTTAGTAAACAGAATATATATGATTTAGCAGGAAATGTATACGAATGGACACTGGAGCATTCTAATATTACATCATATCCTTGTGCTAACAGAGGAGGAAATTATGCATGGTCAGGAATAACTTATCCAGTAGGTAGTCGTGGATATGGAACTATTTCTCAAGCCAATGATATGTCAGGATTTCGAACTGTATTATATAAAGAACCAGATAACTCATTACCAACAAAGGTAGGAAAAACTCTAACAGCACAAACGCTAACAGTCGAAGACTATGGGGGACAAGTATCAAACTATAATCCAACAAATGGTTCACCAGTAGGTTGGAGAATATTCCATACTGATAGACAAAATATATATTTAATAGCAGATAACTACATAGCAAATCAATATAAACCAAGAGGAAAAAATGGAACTACATATAGCAGTTCAAATGGTACATATGGTTCTAACTTAAATGCTTATCAAGATTATACAGGAATAACAGATATATTAAGTAGCTTAAAAACAAAATGGCTTAACAAATATACATATACAAGTACTTATTACAATATGAGAGCAACAGCATATCTACTAGACACAAATGTATGGTCAACATTTAAAGATAGTGCAGGATATGCAGACTATGCAGTAGGAGCACCAACATTAGAATTATTTACAGCGTCATATAACGTAACACATGATACTGACATAAACGTACAGGCAAGTAGTAGTACAGGATATAAAATGAAATGGAGTAACAGTAGTACATATAGCAATGAGATAACAGGGTTAGATACAACTGAAAGTCTATATATAATCAATAATTTATATAATAGAACAGTATTTGGAACTTGGTTAGCTTCACCTAATGCAAATGGTTCAAGTAGTGTATTTTTAGTAAGATGTACAGATCCGCAGAATAGCTCTAGTGCAAGAATAAATTATGCAGCATATACCAGCAATGGTGGAGGTTTAAGACCAGTTGTTGTTCTAAAATCAAACTATGGACTAGAAGTACAAGCGGATGGAACATATAAAATAACAGAAATTAATCAATAGTAGTATCTATATAAAGAATGCAAAGAAAGGAATCTTTTTAAGACTCCTTTCTTTTTGCGTACTACATTTGTTGATTTCCAGGTATAAAATAATCTACTACACCATAAATTAAAGCACCAATTATAGCAGCCATCCATGAAATAGAATAACCTGCTACAAAAAATTGTGTAAAATACAAAATAATAGCAGCTAAAGCAAAGCCAACAAACCCTTTACCAAATGGACTTGCATGTAAACCAGTAAATTTAATTATTAAGTAATCCATTATAGTTAAAACAATTGCTGCAAGAGCTAAAGACCAAATATTATTTATAGAAAAATTTGGTGTAAAGAAAGCTGTAATAGCTAGAACAACAGCAGCTGTAAAAAGTCTACCTATAATTTGCCAAGCAGTAGAAGTACCAGTAGTACTATTACTTTGAGTATTATTTGACATATCAAAAACCTCCTTATTTTTTATATACATTAATTTTTTCAAGGTTACACAAATATTATTTACAACAAAAAAATAAATTATACAAAAATCGTATAATTAACTAAAAAATGTGAAAAATAAATAAAAAAAGAAGCACAAGGAGGAAAAATGTTATTAACATTTTTTAGATCAATAATTTTATACATAATTGTTTTAATTGTAATGAGATTAATGGGAAAAAGAGAAATAGGACAATTACAACCATTTGAGCTTGCAATATCAATAATGATAGCAGATTTAGCAACAATACCAATGACAGAAACAGGAGTACCAATATCAAATGGAATAGTTCCTATACTAGGTTTGTTAGTAATGCATTTAATAATATCAATAATAAATATAAAAAGCATGAAAGCAAGAGAAATAATTTGTGGAAAACCATCAATATTAATTTATAGAGGAGAAATAGATCAAAAAGCTTTAAAAAAAGAAAGATTTACAATAAATGAATTAGAAGAAAGACTAAGAAACAATAATATTTTCAACATAGGAGATGTAGAATATGCTATATTAGAAACAAGTGGACAAGTTACTGTAATTCCAAAACCTAATAAAAGGACAACAACACCAGAAGATTTTAATATAAAACCCAAATATGAAGGAATTGCCTATGATTTAGTTGTTGATGGAAAAGTAATGTATAAAAATCTTGAGAAATTGGGGAAAAACTATAGATGGTTGCAAAAACAAACAGAAAAATTTGGTATAAAGCCAGAAGAAGCATTAATAGTTACAATAGACGGTGCCAACAAATTTTTTTGCCAAGCATTTAAAGAGGAGGAAAAATAGTGTTTAAAGAATCAGTAATATGCATATTGATTATAACAGCAATATTTTCTATAAATGCAATAACACAAAATTTTACTGAAAAAGCAGTGGAAGAAATTACTGAAATATTTACAGATTTAAAAGAAAATATTTTAAATAAAGATAAAAATCAAACAGAAAAAGAATTAAAAACTCTTGATGAAAAATGGAAAGGTGTCCATGAAAAATTAGCGTATTATATTGAACATGATGAACTAGAAAAAGTTGATACTGCAATTGTTAAAATGAAAGCTTATGTTGAAACAGAAGATTTTTCATCTGCAATAGCTGAACTTGATGAAGGAAAATTTGTAATTGAACATATTCAAGAAAAATATGCATTAAATTTAAAAAATATTTTTTAATTTATTGATTTTATGAAAAAAGTATATTATAATTCAAATAGTTTGCTTCCATAGCTCAGTAGGTAGAGTGCAGCCTTGGTAAGGCTGAGGTCACGGGTTCAATTCCCGTTGGAAGCTCCAATGATGTTTCTTTTTTAACTTTATAGAACAGATAGGTATAAAAGGTTTTAGTCAATAGTTGGGGTGGAATACCTGAAAAGGTATTTTTATCTCGGCTTTTTTGTTAGTTAGAACCTATGTCAAATCTCAAATCTTGTGTGACGATGAAAATGGTATTGAATTTTGGTAGGCCAGAGAACTGCAAGTAGTTTTAGATTATAAGGAATAGAGAAAATTTGGAAGTGTAATTCAAAGAACAACAAAAGCGTGTGAAAACAGTAATATCAATTTGTTAGACCATTTTATTGACGTCGATAAAATAATTCGAATAGGTTCTGGAGCAAACAGAAAAGGATTAAGATATAGAGAAGATATTTTAGATAATATAAGGAAGTGATGAACTTATTTAGAATATCCGAAATGGAACAAAAACTTAAAAGGGATAATATTCAAATAGAAAAAGATGCCAACAAGGCTCATTATGAAGTGAGTTCAAAGATAAGAAAAACAATAAAAGAATTTGGTGGAACTATTTCAGAGGATTTACCTACTTTTAAAAAGAGTTTGAAAGAATTAGAAAAAGAAAATAAAAAATATTAAAGAAATAATATATAAAATTCAAGTAAATATCCCCCGGCTAAGCCGGGGGCTTTTTATCTTACGCCTAAAAGGCTTTTTTGCAAGCAGAGCCTCAAG
>CALXZB010000024.1 GCA_944393125.1 uncultured Clostridia bacterium
TTAATTCAATAAAATATCCACAAATACTAGTTATTATAAAAATATATAATAGTTTATATAATTTTTTCATTTTTTACTCCTAATTTACTATTTATAATTACTTCTCATTTTACTATTATTTCATCATTATATAGTATTTTAAAATCAGTGTCAATAATCTATTTCATAAAACAAAAAAGGGTTCAATGAACCCTTCTTTGTTTTACAGCTGTGAATTATAAACTATAATAGGCATAGTTTCATTAATATACTCATAAAGAATTATTGCAGCATCTTTAGGCATATTAACACAACCATGAGAGCCATTTGTCAAATAGATATTTCCACCAAATTGACTTCTCCATGTAGCATCATGAAAACCTACTCCTTCATAGAATCTCATCCAATAATCTACGAAAGAAGAATATTTGGAACCATCTCTATTATATCCCTCCAAATAAACATCTTCGTTTTTATTTAGGAGATAAAAAATTCCTGTTGGCGTATCATATCCAAGACTGACATTTCCTGTTACACATGGTGTATCCATAATAAGTTCACCATTTACATAAAGCCAAATATGTTGTCTAGAAATGTCTAATTCGACATAACTATTAAGTATATCTGTAAATATGGCTTTATCATAAATTGGATCTACAGTATAAGATTTTCCATCTCTCAACATTTTAAATATTTCAGCAGTTTGCTTTTCAATGTCAAGATGTGCTCTTAAATTTTCAGGAATATCTAATATGATTGGTTCATTATAATCTGTTGCCTTAAAAGAGATTTGTGAGTTAGCTTCTTCTACCAAATTATTTAAGTTTTCTACGAATTTTTGAACTCCATTTTCAATATCTATATGGAATTTGCCATTTTCATCTTGATACACCCAATCTTTAATGGTATTCACATCCAAAGTTACAACTTCACCATTTGATAATTTGAAAATTATCGAACTTTTCACAATAGAATTAAGCTCATCACGCTCTGTTTCTAGGTCTTCGCTATAAATTTCTGGAAACTGATTTGTCATAGAGCTAAACGAAATTTCTCTTTCACCTTGTTTGATTTGTGCTGAAGCAAAAGAGAAAGCTTTGTCTAAATCAATTTCGTTTCCTATAACTTCACTTTCAATAGAAAATTCAAGCTGATTCCAAGTGATATAAGCGTTTTGTGGCTTAATCATATTTTCTTCTTGTAACTCTGGTATTAGTTCAAAAAGCTCTTGCAATTTTGCTTTATCAAAAATAATAAAGCCTTTTAAACTATATTTGCGTTGTTCTTCTGGATTTTCATGCTGATTTTTGAATATTTTTTCGATTTGTTTTTCATCAACTCCTATTCCTAATTCTCTGGCAAGTACACTGTACTCTTTATCTGATACAAGAGAAAACTTGATAATTTTGTTTCCTAAAGAATTATCAATTTTTTCTTTTGCATCTTCTACGCTTAAAAATGAACAATTTACTCCTTCGATTACTGTTCCATATAGGAAATGATTTTTCAGGAAATAATTTGCACCCACAACAATGGAAATTAGAATTACAGCCAAAATAATAAGCCGACTAATTCTTATTTTCCACCGAATTTGATTTCTTGTCATTTTTCACAGTCCTTTCATAAAATTGTTAGAGTAATTCTACTATTAACATATTTTCACAAATCTGTTAAATATTATAACACACCTATAATTTTATGTCAAATGCAATCATTTTGAATTTTTTTATTCAAATACTTTATTTTTTTTCATAAGAATGATATTATAACAACAGTAAACAAATGGATGGTGAAATTAATGATACAAAGAGAGAAAAATCCTGAATATCTAAATTCATTTTTAGATTATTCAATAACTATATTAAATAAATCTCCTAATTCAGTTAAAGAATATAATTATGATTTGGCAAACTTTTTAAAATTTATGACAATGCGATTTAAATTAACAAATACAACAAATTATGACGAGATTGATATAACTCTTTTCACTGAAGAATATTTGAAAAAAATAACACTTGATGACATACATGCATATGTATCGCATTTAGCTATTGATAATCGTAGTAAAGCCACTACAAGAGCAAGAAAAATTTCTACAATAAGAATCTTTTTTAAATATTTATCACAAAAAGCTAACTTATTAGAAGTAAATCCTGCTCAAAATCTGGAAACTCCTAAATTAGAAAAAAGAATGCCTAAATATTTGTCTTTAGAAGATAGTAAAAAACTTCTAGAAGTAGCAGACAATCAAGACAATAGAAATTATAAAAGAGATTATGCAATTACAACTCTATTTTTAAATTGTGGTATGAGATTATCTGAACTAGTTGGAATAAATATAAATGATATTGATTTTAACGAATGTAAAATGACTGTAATAGGAAAAGGAAATAAAGAACGTACTATTTATTTAAATAAATCTTGCATGGTTGCTTTAAATGATTATTTAGCTTCTAGACCACCTCAAAGTCTTATAAAAAAAGATTCTAAAAATTCAGATAAAGCTCTATTCTTAAGTGAGCAAAAACAAAGAATTAGTAATAGAACAGTTCAAATGATTATAACGAAAGAACTTAAATTAGCAGGACTTGATACAAATTCTTTATCAGTCCATAAATTAAGACATACTGCAGCTACTCTAATGTATCAATATGGAAATGTTGATATTAGAGCTCTACAAGAATTATTAGGGCATCAAAGTATTTCTACTACTGAAATCTATACTCATGTAAGTAATGAACAAGTTCGTAATGCTGTAGAGGCAAATCCTTTATCAGACCCTAGAAATTTATAAAAGAAAGGAAATTTTATGAAACCTTTATTTAAAAATACTACTAAATATAATTCTAAAAATTATAATGAATTTATTAATTTTCATAGTAAAAAATTTAATTTTTCTTACAACGCATATACTTTAATAATGTGTATATTATTGTTATATTGCATTATTTTGAATATTTTTCAAAAAGACATTTGGCTTATATTGTTATTTTCTATATTATTTGCTTTAATGATTTTATTTAGACTCTACTTACCTATGAGAAGATATCAAAAAAATAAAAAAATGTATTCAAAAGATAAACAACTAAGCATTAGTTTTACATTTTACCCTTTTTATTTTTCAATAGGCAAAAAATTTTATCCCTATATGAGATTATATAAAGTATTTGAAACAAAAGATTATTTTTATTTATACATTAATGAAGATTTTGCTGCTTTAGTTAGTAAAACTGGATTTAATCTGGGAACTTCTGATAAATTTAGTGAATTTATCAAGAAAAAATGCTTTTTTAAATACAGAAAAGAAACATAATTATAGGAGAGGAATTCCTCTCCTATATTTTTTATAATAATATTGGCTGAATCTGTTCTCCTTCTAAAGCATATTCAATAGTATTAATTAGATAAGATGTATCAAATGCTAAAGATCGAGGTTTTGTTATTGGATTATCTTGTCTAAATGGAACAAAATAATAATTCTTCAAATTTAAAAGTTTACCTATGTTTTGTCCTGCTCCTGATAATCCATTATTTGTAGAAATTGCAATTACAACTGGCTTTTCTTTTTTTAAATGTGCCTTTATTGCTATCAGGGAGACTTCATCAGTTATGTCATTTGCAAGTTTTGCTATCGTGTTTCCTGTTGCTGGTGCAACAACTAAAATATCTAACTCATTTTTTGAGCCTAATAACTCTACTTCTTGAATTGTATGCAAAATTTTAGAACTTGTTATTTTTTCAATATCGTTTATAAAACCTTTTGAATTTCCATATCTTGTATCAGTAGTATAGCTAATTTCAGACATTATTGGAATTACATTAGCTCCTAATTTTACTATATTTTTAATCTCATCTATTGTTTTTCTAAAATAATAAAATGAGCCTGTCATTACAAAACCTATTTTTTTATCTTTTAATTTCACACAAAAAAATCCTCCTTTCAAATTATTTATATATAATATGTTTGAAGGAGAATTTTGTCGAAACTTATTTACATTTTTATTAACTCATATTCTGAATTACCAAGACCAATTTCTACACCATGTTCTATTTGGCTTTCCCAATTAGTGTCTGGATGGTTTATGTGGAAAAGATCTTTTAATTCTGAATTGTGTTTAATCTGTTCGCCTAAATAACTATTTTCAAAAGGTTTTTGTGCATTTACTAAATCTGCACATGCTTTGTCAAGAGCTACCATATCGAATGAAGCAAGCATACCTATGTTTGGAACTATTGGCGCATCATTTTCTGCATGGCAATCACAATTTGGTGATACATCACAAATTAAGCTAATATGAAATTGAGGTTTGTCTTTTACTACTGCATATGCATATTCTGTCATTTTTTTATTTAAAATATCAGCAGATTCATCATTTGGTGATTTTATAGCATCAAAATTACAAATTCCAATACATCTACCACATCCAACACATTTTGTATGATCTATTGTAGCAATTTCATCTTCATTATATGATATTGCACCATGTGCACATATTTTTATGCATTGTTTGCATTTTCTACATTTGTTTGATAATACTAGCGGTTTACCAGAACTGTGCATTTCCATTTTTCCTGCTCTTGAACCACAACCCATTCCCATATTCTTTATTGCTCCACCAAACCCTGTTCCTTCATGGCCTTTAAAATGATTTAGTGAAATAACTATATCTGCATCTGCTATAGCTCTACCTATTTTAGCAGTTTTTACATATTCTTGGTTTATATCAATATAAGCTTCATCTGTTCCTTTTAAGCCATCTGCTATAATTACATGGCAACCTGTAGAAAATGGTGAATATCCGTTTTGATATGCTGTATCTAAATGGTCTAAAGCATTTTTTCTTCCTCCAACATATAGAGTGTTACAGTCTGTTAAAAATGGTTTTCCCCCTAATTCTCTAACTAAATCTACAACTACTTTTGAATAATTAGGTCTCAAATATGCTAGATTTCCTGGTTCTCCAAAGTGTATTTTTATAGCAACATATTTACCATTAAAATCAATATTTTCTATACCAGCTCTTTTGATTAATTTATTTAATTTTTGTAATAAATTATAGCCTGGTTTAGCTCTAAAATCTGTAAAATATACTTTTGATTTTTCCATAATTATAAACACTCCTTATCTAAAATTTCATCTGCTAATTTTTCCATTTGTATTATATTATTTTCTTTCATTGTAGATTTTATTGTTATTAGGTCTTTACAAATTGTTATGTTTTTCATTTTTTCAAATATTTCTTTCATTAGTTTTCCTGAATTAGGTGCCCAAGAACCATTTTCAATAATTCCAACTTTCCTATTTTGATAGTTCTTTCCCTTCAAATGGTTTAAGAATTGTTCCATACAAGGAAATATCTCCATATTATATGTTGATGAAGCTACAATCATTTTATCATATCTAAAGGCATCCTCAATTGCTTCTGCCATATCATCTTTTGCAAGATCTGTTATTACTACTTTTTTAGCACCTTTTTGATTTAATATTTCCGCCATCTTTTTTGCTACATTTTCAGTATTACCATGTATAGATGCATAAGCTATTAAAACTCCATCATCTTCTGGTATGTATCGGCTCCATATATCATATTTGTTTATATAATATTCTAAATTTTCACTTAATATAGGGCCATGCAAAGGACATATTGTCTTTACTTCTAAATTTGAAAGTTTTTTTAATACACATTGCACATTAGTCCCATATTTTCCAACTATATTAAAATAATATCTTCTGGCTTCACATGTCCAATCTTCTTGTGTATCTAATGTTCCAAATTTTCCAAATCCATCTGCACTAAATAATACTTTTTCACTTTCCTCATAACTTAGCATTACTTCAGGCCAATGTACCATTGGAGCCATTATAAAGTGTAATTTATGTATTCCTAAATCTAGTACGTCTCCCTCTTTTACTATAATTGATTTTTCTTTTAAATCTAAGTCAAAAAATTGTGCTATCATTTTAAAAGTTTGTAAATTTCCAACTACTTTCATATTGGGATATTTTGCAACTAAATTTGCAATATTATCTGAATGATCTGATTCCATATGTGAAACTACTAAGTAGTCTGGTTCTTTTCCATCTAATATTTTTTCTATATTTTTCATCCAATCAGATGTTTTTCTTTTATCTACTGTATCCATTATTGCTACTTTTTCGTCTAAAATTACATATGAATTATATGAAATGCCATTAGGAGTATTGTATTGATTTTCAAATAAATTCATTTCTTTGTCATCTACACCTACATATATTATTGATTCTGATATTTTATTCATTTATATCTTCCTTTCCTTATTTTTTTATTATTCTATCAAAATAGAGTTAATTTTACAATATATTGTAAAAAAATAAGCCATAACTTTTATTGATTGTTACAGCTTGTTTTACTTTATATAACATATAATAATACACATAGTACATGTAATAAATTACCTAGAAATACACATATATGGAAAATTGAATGAACATATTTATGTTTTTTACCTATTCCATAAAGAATTGCTCCAATAGTATAAACTATTCCACCTGATAATAACAGTATAAATCCAGGTATTCCTAATAATTTAGGCAATAAATCACCTCTTACTATAATACACCATCCCATTGCTAAATAGCATATCATTGAAAATACTTTATATTTTTTCAAATCTATAGAGTTTAATGTAATTCCTAGTATTGCAAATCCCCATATTACTCCAAATATTACCCAGCCTAAAGCAGTTGAATATTCTCTTAATGTACATAATGCAAATGGAGTATATGAACCAGCTATTAATACGAATATTGCACAGTGATCCATTATTTGAAAAAACTTTTTAGAAGTTGAGTTAGCCTTTAGTCCATGGTATAAGCTTGACATTGTATATAAAAATAACATTGAAACTCCAAAAATGATACCACTTACAATTCCATATGGGTTATGTCTAATCCCTCCAAAAACACTGCATAGGACTATTGTCACAATTCCAGCAACTCCCCCTATTATGTGTGATACCATATTAAAAATTTCTTCTCCCTTTGTATATGTTGGTAATACTCTATCAGACAATTTTGTTCTTTTCATAATAAAATACCTCCACAAAAAATATTACATCTAGTATTCAATACTAGATGTAATTATATTATATATTTTTTGAAATGTCTACTATTTTATTAAATTCTTCTAAAATATTTGTTGTCGAAATTTGTTGTTGTGTCTTTTGTTTCATGTCTTTCACTGTTATACAGTTATTAACAAGTTCATCTTCTCCTAAAATTAATACATAAGGAATTTTTTCATCATTAGCATATTCTAAAGATTTTTTCATTTTTCTATTTTTCATTTCTACTTCAACTTTATATCCTGAGTTTCTTAATAGTCCAGCAATTTTTAAACATTCAATTTCTGTTCCCATTGGAATAATAAATACATCTGTTAAAGATTTTTCTGTAAATTCTGTTCTGTTTTTTAAAATTTCATATATAACATTTAAACCAAAACTTATTCCTACAGCAGGATATATGTTTTCGTTATTGACAAATTCTGTTATCATTTTGTCATAACGGCCACCTCCGCCAATGCTTGACGAAATGCTTCCATCTCTAGTATATACTTCAAATACTGTTCCTGTATAATATTCTTGTCCTCTAGCTAAAGATGGTGTAAATTGAACATATTTTAATAGTCCAAGTTTATCAATATAATTTTTTAATGTGTTTAATTCTTCTATACCTTGTGTTAGTAGTTCATTATTACTTGATATGTTTATAAGTTGGTCTGAATCAGTGTTTAAATATGTAAATAATTTGTTTATTTGTTCAGTTTTTAATCCGATTTTTTCAAATTCTTTTACTAGTTCTTCTTTTGACATTTTTTCAAATTTATCTATTATTGTTATAGTTTCTGAAACTAGATTTTCTGGAATACCAGATTCTATTATTATTCCTGACAAAAATTTTCTGTTGTTATATTTTATTATAACATCAATTCCTAAATTATTATATGCCTCAACATATAATGCAACAAATTCAGCTTCAACTAATTGTCCTTCAATTCCTACACAATCTACATCACATTGAATAAATTCTCTATCTCTACCCAATTTTACAGGTCCGTTTCTGAACACTTCACCTATTTCATATCTCTTAAAAGGTAATTTTGTATTTTGATTTATTGCAATATATTTTGCAAATGGAACTGTTAAATCATATCTTAATGCTAAATTTCTATCTGCTTGGTCTGTTACCTTATACACTTCATTAAGTATCTCACTATCTTCATCATATTTTAAAGCTAATAAGTCATAATAACATAATATTGGGGTTTGTAATGGCTTAAACCCATATTTTTCAAATACTTTTTTCAATATGTCTGATATATAATTTCTTATAAATTGTTCTTTTGGTGAATAATCTGTACACCCTTTTACATTTCTTAATTCAATTTCTTTCATATAAAACCTCTTTTATCTTTAATGCTAATATTATATTAAATTTTTATAGTTTTGTCAATATAAATAGAGGGCATTCAGCCCTCATAGATGTTATTTACTAACTTTTTCAGCAAAAGTATTATTTACAATTTTATCATATGGCGCTTTTTGCTCAAGTTCTCCTGCTTCTGTCATTATAAGTTGAAGTTTGTCAAATGCTCCTTCTTCTAAAATAGGATTTTCTTTCCAAGCATCAATATCTTTATATTTTTGCACAGAATTTTCTAGTGAATCTACTGTAGTATCTGGGAAATACTCTTGAATTTTTTCTGCAACTTCTCTTGCAGTATGTTCTTTAACCCATTGTTCTCCTTTATATATAGCTCTTGTAAAACCTTCAATTATTTCAGGATTTTCTTCAATATAACTTTTTTTAGCACAATATGCAGTATAAGGTATTTCTCCAGAAGCTTCGCCTACAGATGCTACAATATAACCTTTTCCAGCATCTTGTGTCATAGTTGCTGTTGGTTCAAATAAAGTTACATATTCAGCATCTCCTCCAGCAAAAGCACCAGCCATTAAATCAAATTTAATACTATCATCTAATACTAAATCTGTTTGAGGATTTATTCCATTTTGTTTTAATATATATTCCAAAGTCATATATGGAACTCCACCTTTTCTTCCTGGAATTACAGTTTTCCCAACTAAATCAGTCCATTCAAAATTATCTGTTGGCTCTTTGCTAACTAAAAATGATCCATCTTTTTGAGTCATTTGTGCAAAAACTTCAATGTAATCCTCTTTTCCTTCATTATAAACATATATTGCAGCTTCTGGTCCGCAGAAACCTATGTCAGATTGCCCTGCTAAAACAGCTGTCATAACTTTATCTGCCCCTTGCCCTGTTGTTAATTCTATGTTTAAACCTTCTTCTTCAAAAAATCCATTCGCCATTGCAAGATATTGTGGTGCATAAAATACTGAACGCGTAACTTCATTTACTTGAAGTGTAATTAAATCAGATGTTTCTGTTTTTTCATTAGTTTTTATGAAAATTAAACTTATTACAGTAGCTATAACCACTATAATAATTAAAGCAATTATAATTTTTTTCATACGCTCCTCCTTCCATCTATATTATGTATATAAATATAAAATTGTTCTACGAATTTAAAATAAATTATATAAGCCAAAACAAGAATAGCTATTATTAAACAACTATTCTTGTTAAATTATTTCTTATTTTACAACTCTTTTTTCAATCCAAACAATACTTTGGTACATTAATGCTGCAACAATACCTAGAATAATTACACTAGTCATAACCAAGTCAAGTTGAAAAACCTGGCCTCCATAAACAATTAAATAGCCAAGCCCTCCTTTTGAAACTAAGAATTCGCCTGAAATAACTCCAACCAATGAAAGTCCTATATTTACTTTTAAAGTATTAAAAAAAGTTGGAATATTTGATGGAAGCACAACTTTAGTTAAAATTTGAACTTTATTTGCGTTAAATGTTTTAGCCATTTTTATTTTTTCTTCTTCTGTATGTAAAAAACCATTAAGAATTTCTAATATAGTAACTATCAAAGAAATTGAAAGTGCCATTACAATTATTGCTGGCATACCAGCTCCTACCCAAATAATAATTACTGGGCCTAAAGCAATTTTGGGTAAACTGTTTAGTACAACTAAAAACGGTTCTGATACCTTAGAGATAAATGGAGACCACCATAAAATAATTGCAATTATTACTCCTAAAACAGTACCTAGCGAAAATCCTATTAAAGTTTCTATACATGTTATTTTTAAGTGTTCTAATAAGTCATTTGATGTTAAGTTCATAAAAGTTTTTATAATTCTTGAAGGTTGGCTTGTTATAAAACTATCTAAAATTCCTTTTTGTGCAAGAACTTCCCATAATACAATAAATGTAATAATTATAATTATTTGTGTTGATATAGTTTCTATTTTCCTTAATTTAATCTTTTTAAGATATTTCTTTCTATCATTTGAAATGTTTTCAAATTTATTCATAAAATCATTCCTTTCGCATTAGTATAAATCATAGTTCTTTATATTTTATGTTAATTTTATTTCAAATGTGAATTTTGTTTTTCTTCTAATTCTTTCCACATTAAGTTAAAATAATTACTAAATTTAGGTTTTTCTCTGCAAGTTAATGGTGTTCTATTATCCATTTCAAAATTTATTTCATAAATGTTTTTAACTGTTGCAGGTCTTGATGAAAGTACGACAACTCTATCTGACATACTTATTGCTTCTGATATATCATGTGTCACCATTAGTGCTGTTATATTTTCATTTTTCAAAATTTTATAAATATCTTCTGTAACCATTAATCTAGTTTGATAATCTAATGCTGAAAAAGCTTCATCTAGTAATAATATTTTAGGTCTTATAGCAAGAGTTCTTATTAGAGCAACTCTTTGTCTCATTCCTCCAGATAATTGTCTTGGATATTTATCTTTAAACTCATATAAGCCATACTTTTTCAAAAGATTTTCAACATATTTTCTGTTTTCAAGAGTATTATTTTTTTGAATTTCTAATCCTAGCAAAACATTGTTATATATCGTTCTCCATTCTAATAAGTTGTCTTTTTGTAACATATATCCTGTTTTGCCATCAACAAAAATTTCACCAGAAGTCTTACTTTCTAATCCTGCAATAATTGATAGCAAAGTTGATTTTCCACATCCACTTGGTCCTATTATACTTATATACTCTCCTTCATTAATATCAAAACTTATGTTTTTTAGAGCCTCTATTTCACCATTTGGTGCTTGATAGGTTTTACATATGTTTTTTATTTCTAATACTTTTTTCATACTATCCCTCCATTTCATTCTTTATATTTTATGACATAAAATATAAGACGGTTCAAAAAGAATCATCTTATTTACCACATTTTATTAACTCATTATACGATGAGATACCACAGAAATGTCTGCACTTGTATATTTGAAGAAATTATATTATAATAAGCATTGCAAATATTCGTAACCATGCGAAATAAATAAGAATGGTGAAAATAACATTTTAAGGAGGAGTTCTATTGGAACTCCTCCTTCTTGATTTTTATATATTTTAAAGCCCCATTATTGCTGTTGCTATTTGGAAATATACTAATATTGAAAATATATCTACAAGAGTTGTAATTAATGGTGATGCCATAATAGCAGGATCTAATTTGAACCTTTTTGCAAGTAATGGAAGTAAACATCCTAAAGCTTTTGCAAGCATTACTGTTGCAATTAAAGTAAAACCAATTACGAGAGCTAATTGAGAATTTTTATATAAAATTAAAATTCTTATAGCATTTACAATAGCTAATATTATACCAACAATTACAGATACTCTAAATTCTTTCCATAAAGCTCTAAAAACATCATTTAATTTAATTTCATCTGTTGCAAGTCCACGAATAATTAATGTTGAACTTTGTGAGCCACAATTTCCTCCTGTTCCCATTATCATAGGAATAAATGCTACAAGAAGTGGCACTGTTGCAAATGCTTCTTCATATTTAGTAATTATTCCTCCTGTTATTGTTGCTGAAAGCATTAATATCAATAGCCAAAGTATTCTATTTTTTGCATGCTTAAATACAGATGTTTTGAAATATCCTTCCTCATTAGGACTAATAGCAGCCATTTTCTCAAAATCTTCAGATACTTCATCTTGAATTACATTTATAGCATCATCAACTGTAACTATACCTACAAGCCTATTTTCATTGTCTACAACAGGTAGTGCAAAATAATCATATTTATCAAATAATTTTGTTACTTCTTCTTGGTCGTCAGTAGTATTTATAGAAATAATGTTTGTTGCCATTAAATTTTTAATAATTGTTGTTGGCTTTGATATCAAAATTTCTTTTATATTTACTGTTCCTAGTAAGATTCTGTTACTATTTAATACATAACAGTTGTAAATTGTTTCAGAATCTATTCCTATATCTCTTATACGTTGTAAAGCTTGTTCAACAGTCATAGTTTCCTTTAAATCTACAAACTCTGTTGTCATAATACTTCCAGCACTGTCTTCTGGATATTGTAGTAACTCATTAATTACTTTTCTATCTTGTTTGTTTACTGCTCTTAAAATCTTTTTTACAACATTTGAAGGCATTTCTTCTATTAAGTCTACAGTATCATCCATAAATAATTCATCTAAAATATTTTTTAGCTCAGCATCTGTTAAATCTTGTATTAATTTTTCTTTCATATATGGATCCATATATGAAAACGCTTCTCCTGCTTGTTCTTTTGGTAATATTCTAAATAATTTTATTACTTCTTCTTTGTCTAAATCTTCTAATAATGCTGGAATATCAGCAGAATTAACCTTTTTTAGTTCTTCTTTTAATACATTATATTTCTTACTTTCTAATAATTTCTTAATTTCTTCTACTTCCATTTCTATTCCCCCTAATATTATTTTAGAAATGGATAAAAATAATATTATACATTAAAAATGAATGAAAGTACCTCATCCATTTTTATATTTTTATTCCATTTCAGTTTTGGCTTTTTTTTCGGCCCTTCATTCATTAATTATCACCTCTACTTGTTTTTATTATTTTTTTCCAATATAATAATTTTTCTTTCCTCTTTTTATTATTATATAAGTATTATCTATAAATAAATTATCTGTAACTATAAGTGAAATATCTGTTACTTTTTCACCATTTACTGATACTGCACCACTTGAAATAAACTCTCTGGCTTCTCTTTTACTTGATGCAGCTCCAACATTTACAAGCATATCTATAATTCCTTTATTGCTTTCTACATTCTTTATATCTTGTTCATCAAATAAATCTTCAATATCTTGTTTAGTTAAGTTTTTAAAATTATTATTAAATAGACTTTGTGCTAATTTTTCTGCTCTTTCATATTCTTCTTTTCCATGTAAAAATGTTATTATTTCACGTGCTAATGCTTTATGAGCTTCTCTTAGTTCAGGATGCTCATTATTTTTCTTTTCATATTCTTCAATTTCTTCTTTTGATAAAAATGTATATATTTTTAAATAATTTATTACCATTGAATCTTCAACATTTACAAAGAATTGATATAACTTATAACTAGATGTTTTATTTTTATCTAACCATAATGCATTTCCTTCGCTTTTTCCAAATTTTTTCCCTTGTGAATCTGTAACTAATGGCATAGTAAAACCATATACCTCATCACCAGTAGATTTTCTTATTAAATCAATTCCTGCTGTAATATTCCCCCATTGGTCAGAACCAGCACATTGTAAGTTTACACCTTTATTTTCATGTAAATATTTAAAATCTAATGCTTGTAATATCATATATGAAAATTCTGTATATGTAATTCCTGTATCTAATCTTCTTCTAATTATATCTTTATCTAACATATAATTTATATTAAAAAATTTCCCATAATCTCTTAGAAAGTCTATTACATTTATATCTTTGTACCAGTCATTATTATTAACAACTTCAAATCCAAAGATTTCTTTTACTTGTTTTTTTAAACATTCAAAGTTATGCTTTACTTGTTCTTTGCTTATCATAGCTCTTTCTGTAGTAGGACGTGGATCTCCTATCATTCCTGTTCCTCCACCTACTAATAATATTGGATTATGACCCGCTTCTTTTAATCTCTTAGATATTAAAAAACTTGATAAATGTCCTACATGCAAACTATCTGCTGTTGGATCAGTTCCTATATAAAAAGTTAATTTCTCATTGTTTAGTTTATCTTCTAGTTCAGGGCTTGAAATATCTTTTATTAAACCTCTCCATTTCAAATCTTCTACTAGTGTCATATTTTTATTCATTCCTTCCATACTAAGTTTTAACATATTTTATTTTAACACATTTTTATTATTTCTACAATATATATTTGGTAATTTATTCTACATAATATTTCTATTAATAGTTTTTGGAAAAAAATAAAGACTCTATGAGCCCTTATTTTAATTCTTGTAATGCTTTTTCAGTAATTCTATCTTTGTCAAATATTCTAATAATTATTAATCCTAATATAGTTATAGTAAAGGTTATTATATAAGCTATAACACTAACTTTCCAATTACCTTCTAAGAAATATTTTCCAACGATAGTAGAAGAAATTATTGAAGGTAATCTGAAAAAAGTAGCAATTATTATAAATCTAACCGGTTTTATTGGTAAAAGACCTCCAATATATACAAGTATATCTTTAGGAGCTCCTGTTATTGCAAAACAAATAGCAAGAATATATTCAATTTTTTTAGGATTTTGAAAAATTTTACTTTTTTCAATTCTATCAATTTTTGATTTATCAAATGATTGGTAGATAAATTTTTTACCAAATCTTCTAACTATCAAAAATATTATTGTTGTTGTTACTGCTACTGAAAACAATATAAAAATTGTTCCTCCTATTGCTCCATAGCACATTCCTGCTAATATTTCTAAAGGTTCTCCAGGTACAATTACTAGAAAGATTTGAGCAAATTGTAAGGCTAACAATGTTAAAAAACCATATATTCCTGAATCCTCGACTTTTTCCTTAAATTCTAATTGTCCCTCATATGTTGATAAATTTCTCATTACTGGGAATAAGTAAACTATTAATGATATAATAATAATTAGTAAAAATATTAATATTAGTATTCTTATAGCTTTAAATTTATTGATATTTTCCATAGTATTTCCTTTCTAGTTTTATTGCTCTATAATTTGTTCTATAATTCCTTCTGCTATAGCTTTTGCGTAATTTTCTATATTTTCATCAAATAGTTTATTATCAACATTGTCTGTTATAAATCCTAATTCAATTAGACAACTTGTCATATTTGTATTGTTTAATACATAATAATCCGTATTTTCTCCTTCTATGCTCCCTATTTTAACTCCTCTATTAGTTTGAATCCCGACACTTTGCAAGTTTTCTAATATCATATTTGACAGTTCTAAATCATCTTGTTTCTTTTTACTGTTTGTCCATATTTCAACTCCATTCCCCTGTTCAGCACTATTCCTATGTATTGATATAAATAAATCAGCTCTTTTCTTATTTGCTATTTTGCATCTTTCCCTTAGACTAACATATGTATCATTAGTTCTAGTCATTACTGTTTTTATACCTTCATTATTTAAATACTCTTCAATTAATTTCGCTATTTTAAGTGTATCATCTTTTTCATATCGATTATTGTTTATTGCACCAGCATCTGTACCACCATGTCCTGCATCTATACAAACAACTATGTCATCATTTTTATTTATTATTATAACACTAATCCATATTATTATTGCAACTATTATTAAAAATTTTATTACTTTTTTCATATCTATTCCTTTTATTAAATTTTCCATTCTAATTCTACTTTAAATAAGTCTCCATCTAGTTTTAAAGTAAATTTTCCGCCCTGTAATTCAGTAAGATTTTGAGCAATTGATATTCCAAGTCCGCTTCCTTCTGTATTTCTAGATTTATCTCCTCTTACAAACCTTTGTAATAATTCATCTGCTGAAATATTTAATTTTTCCTTAGAAATATTTTTAATTTCAATTATAACACTTTGAGAGTTTTTCTTTATATCTATATATACTCTTGAATTTTCTAAAGCATATTTATATATATTACTAAACAGATTTTCTACAATTCTATACATATATTTATTATCAGCCTTAATTATAATTTCATTTTCTTTACTATTTAAAATTGTTTCTAATCCTTGTTTTTTAAATTTATCTTCAAATTCACCAAGTGCTTGTTTTATAAGTTCAACAATATTTATATTTTCTAAATTTAACGATATATTACCTGTTGACACTTTTGAGGCTTCTACTAAATCTTCTGTAAGTTTTTTTAACCTTTGAGATTTTTTCTCAAGTATATCTATATATTCTTTAGCTTTTTCATTCTCAACATTTTCTTTTTTTAGTAAATCTACATAATTTATAATTGATGTTAGTGGTGTTTTAATGTCATGTGAAACATTTGTAATTAATTCTGCTTTAAATCTTTCTCCTTTAATTCTATCTTGAATTGCAGTTTCAAATCCATTTGAAATGTTATTTAAATATTTAATGCTATTCTTAAAACATTCTGAATATTCTGTTTCATTTAGCTGTGATTTATTATTCCCTTCATACATTTCTTTTAGTTTATCTTCTATTTTTATGTAATCTCTTAATACTTTTATAATTTTATATAATACATAAAATATCAAACCCAGTTCTAATATGCCTGCTATTACAAAATTATTATTAAAAATAATTAAAATTGCTAATCCTGTTATAGCTATAACCATAAAATACAAAAAAACTTTAATTGATATACTAGTAGAGTCTGCTAATGTAACTTTTATCTTTTTAAATTTTTCTGATGCACTTTCAGTCAATTTTATAAACTTTAATAATACTATACCTATTATTGATGTTTTTAATAATTTCTTTGCTTTTATTCTTTTTATAATAGTTGTCATTAAAACAGCACATAATGTATATACTATTAAATATATTGTTATAATTAAAGTAATTTCAATCTCTAAACTATTGCTTATATCTGAACTAATTATGAAAGGTATACTTACAATAATTAAAGCAAGAAGAACAATTATTTCTAAAGGAATTTTATCGAAATCATTTAAGTCAATTTCTTTATGTCCTTTTTTATATCCTATTGAAATTATTAGAAAAATTAAAATCAATAATATTAATACACTACTTATCGGAATTATAAAATCACTATGTTCTTTAATCATAGGTATATTATTTTCTATATAGTTTAAAATTTTTAAGTATGTATTTTCTTTAAATTCTTCTTGGTAGGAACTATAAATTTCAAGATCTTTTGCCTCAGCTGTTATATATTCTATATAATCATTACTATCTTTTGTATAATACTTTTGTGTAAGCATATCCAAATATTGTGTTCCTTCACTTTGTATTATTTCAGAATCAGATTCTACATTACCATATATTATATTAACTTTTTTAGAATCAGGATTTTGTTCTATAAATTTTTTTATTGTTTGTATTGTGTTTGTTTGTGATGTTAATTCTACATTCGTCAAAGCTTTGTGCTTATATATTATAAGAAAATATCTATTTTTTACTGGATTATTATAAAGATCATCTGTTATAAAATGTATTTCTATCTCATTGTCTTTTTTTAAAATGTATGGTGTACTATTGTGTATCATATCATCAGTGTTTTGCCTTAAATAGTTCATGTATTCAGTCCCAAAACTTTGTGATAAAAAATATTTTTCTGTATTATAAACATACTTTTGTTCCATATACATATATACAATCGATAATATTATAGATGATAATAATATAGGTAGTAATATGTAACTTAATATTTTTAATATTCTACTTTCTCTCATATAAATTCTCCTTGTTTATAAATTTTCAATTTTATATCCTACTCCCCATATAACTTTTAAATATTTAGGCTCTCTTGGATTTATTTCAATTTTTTCTCTTATATGTCTTATGTGTACTGCAATTACATTTTCTGCAGCATAACATTCTCCATCCCAAATTTTTGTATATATTTCTTCTATTGAAAATACTCTTCCTTTATTTTGAGTTAGAAATTTTAATATATTATATTCTGTAGGTGTAAGCTTTACTTCTTTACCATCAACTTCAACTTTTTTTAGTTTATCATTAATTATTAATTCTCCACTTTTTATTATTTCTTTATTAGAAGTTTCTCCTTCAATTGTTCCAAGCTTAGTATATCTCCTTATTAATGCATTCACTCTAGCAATTAACTCTACGGGATTAAAAGGTTTTGTTACATAGTCATCTGCTCCAATGTTTAATCCGTTAATTTTGTCTATATCTTCAGATTTTGCAGAAAGTATTATAACTGGAATGTTTTTATCTTTTCTAATTTCTTCTAAAGTTTCTAGTCCATCTTTATTAGGCATCATAATATCTAAAATTACCAAATGTATTTTATTATTTTCTATTTGCTCTAAAGCTTGGTTTCCATCATATGCTTTTAAAATTCGGTAATTTTCTTTTCCTAAATAAATTTCAATTGCTTTTACAATTTCTTTTTCATCATCAACTACTAAAATATTATACATTTTCAATTTCTCCTTACATCTATATTATAACAGATATTTTATTAAGAAAAAATAGAAGATTTATTAAGATTTTATTAAAAAACTTCTTGATTACTGTTTTATAGAATATATGTTTGATTTTTTAGGGCTTTTGTGATATAATTATAATAACATAGGTTAAACACCTGTTGTTCATATATTCCTTCTATCAGCGAGTTCTGATAGTACTAAATAATTTGGAGGGATTTTGTATGTTGATGAATTCTTTGGAGAAATGCTATGCAATGCTGTCACTGGTTTGTATGTTTTTGACTCTCGTTAGTATTCTTCGAAAGAAGAATTGCAACTGCATTCCTGTGATTGCATCTTGCACTGGCACTGCTTTTTACCTATTGTTCTTGGCATCGGCCTTGAATAATATGGACTCTCATACTCAGCACACTTTTCTGGCTTTGCTTGTCCCCTTTGCTATGTATATAATTGTTGCATGCATTATGTACAAGTATGGGAGGAAAAACAGAAAAGAAAAAGAAGAAAAGTTGGAGTTTTTCAAGAAACAGTGTCGAGAAGCACGCGGAGAATAATCAATGTAAAAGAGGAGATTTTGTTCTCCTCTTTTACATTATATTTGTTTACTTTTACACATAACTTATATTATTTTTTTTCAACAAATTTGATACTTCTAACAGTCTCTTTAAATTTTTCTTTTTATATTTTCTTAAAAGCCCACTATATTCTTCTTCTAATCCTTTTAAGTTTTTAAAGTCTTCTGGTCTAATTATTTCAGGTAATTCTTTTGTTTCAATTATTCCTGATACTTTTAATACATGTCTTACAAATTCAGCACAATAAAAAGTGTTTTTTTTCACAATTTTTTTATGAATGCTTACACATGCGAGTCCTAATAAATTGAATCTATATTTTTCTTTATTGCTATTAAAGTATTCTATTACTTTTTTTGCCTTTTCATATTGTTCATCTGTTACATATAGTGAATATACTTTTGCTTTAGTGTTTCTAAATCTCTTAAAAGTTCCTTTATTTATATATTCATGTACAAAACTACCAATAAAAGGATTGTATGGTTTTAATCTTCCAAAACTATACATTTCTTCTAAATCTGCATCTAGAGCTATTGATACATGTGAAAATTCATCTTTTGTGTAAAATTTTATTATTGTTGATAAAACTGTACCTGTATGTGTTAATATTATATATATCTTTTTCATTTTTTTCTCCTTTAAAATAAGTATAACATATAATGTTTTTGTTTAGAATGTATATTTAATAATATTAATAATTTCTTCATAATTTATTCATCAACATTTTGTAAATATTCAACATATTCTTCTAGACACATATCTAGTTCATTCATTTTTTTTGCATGTTCTTCTCCTACAAATCTCCAATGCCAAGATTCATATGAAATTTTAGTTATATCTTCCTTATGTTTTGGATATCTTAAAATAAAACCATAATTTTCTGCATTTTCTTGTAGCCATGTAAATGCTTTTAAATCTTCAAACTTATTATCTACATAGTTAAAATCAACAGCCAACCCTAAATTATGCTCACTTGAGCCTGGTTTATTTATGTATTCATCTGTTAGTTTTTCTGCTTCTTCTTGTGTTTTTCCTTGATTAATATACTTATTAACACTATTATCGTATAATTCTTTTTGTCTTTCCACACTTCTGTATGCTGACTGAACCCAAACATTTGATATTCCTGATTTTCTCATATCATTCATCATTTTATTTAGATATTCTATTGCTCTTGCATCAAATTGCCTTGTTTCATCTATATTTGCTACTTCAATTTCAAAATCTTCTGGTAATAAGTTTTCATAATTTACTAATGTTAATCTCCAATCAGTAATTTCTTTTTTTGGCTTATCTTTATTTGATGTTTCATCTTCTGTTTTATCATCTGTTGAAGCACTAACTTGTGTTGTATTCTCACCCAAATTATTATATGAATCATTATCTTTTTTATGTGTTCTGATTATTACTACTAATATTAACAAAATTAAAAATATAACAAATAATACCTTTTTTGCATTTAAAGTATTTCTTTTCTTTGATTTTCTTCCTTTTCTCATAGGGATTTGTTCATAACTATTTTTATATTCTTCCATCTCTTTCCTTCTTTCATTTGTTATTAATATCTACAAATTCATTTTACAAAAAAAATATAAAAATAGCAAGTGTTTCTTGCTATTTTATCAGAGTGTTGACAAAGTATATAAAAATTTTGTTAATACTCTTTTCTTTTTTTAAAAAATATAGTAAAATATATTTA
>CALXZB010000025.1 GCA_944393125.1 uncultured Clostridia bacterium
GCAGGTATGAATAAATTTCTACGAATGTATTATGGAATTGTAAAGAAAAGGTATAAAGAATTAAATGTTTGGAATGCATGATTAACATAAATGTCCAATAAGCCTATTAATATAGGCTTATTGGACATGCTTTAAAATATTATAAAAATATTATAAAAAAAGTGTTGACTTTTCTTAGCAAGTTTCATTCAGGCAAAATCTATATTTATGTATTTTGAATAAATATCGAATGTAACTGAAATAAGTTTAGAAATTATTAAAGTGTTTTATGGAAATAGTTCATGTTTAATGAAAGGGTGCCATAAAATGCTTTTATAATTTCTTTACTTATGTAAGGCACCGAGAAATTTATGAAAAATACATAAATATAGATTTTCCATGAACATTCCTCATTTTATTAAACAAGAATTTATACAGTTAAGTTTAGATATACAAAATTCTTTCGTTTTTACTTATATAAAAATATTTTTTATTAATAACTAAAACATTATATTACCTGCATTTGTGGTAGTATAAACCGATAAAACTATTAAGCAGTAACAATTATTCATTTAATATTGCTAATATATCTTCATCTTTTTTTAAATTTGGCCCTAAAAATTCATAACATTTTTTACTTACTTTCATTGCAGTAAGCCCAATTTCTTTGTCTTCTCTTAATCTGTTACTTGCATATTTTATTATTATAGGCTTATTAGTAACAGCTGTCATAACAACTTCCTTATCATCTCTCATGTCTTTTGATGCAAAATAAAGAATTTGACCTGATACTTTTAATCCTGCTAATAGTAATTCTTTATCTTCTAGTAAATTTTCTTTTGCATAGCAATAAGTCCATCCGACTTTACTTACTGAGTTATAAACAACGTCTCTATCACCTTTTAATCTTTCACTTGCAAATTCTAGTGCCTCTGGGTTGTTATATATTGCTTCTAAAACTACTTCTTTATCATCTCTTAGTTCATCACTTGCAAATTCTAATAAAGCTCCTTCTTTTTTTACATTTTCCATTACATATTCTCTATTGTTGGCATTTTGCTTCATTTTAGTGATTTCAATTCTTTCTGGCATTTTTGTTCCTCCTAATAAAATTTACTGTTACATTATAGCACCAATTTTTTATTTTTTCTATATTTTTATTTTATTAGACAGCAAAATTTATTCCTCTTGCAACTACATCTTTCATATTTTCTATTAAATCATCTATTTCTTTTGGAGTAACTATCATATTATATTCTCCAACATTAAGTGCTTCTTTAACTTCTTCATATTTATCTTCTTGTTGTAATTTATTTAAATATTCATTTGACTCTGCTTTTTCTTGTAGTCTATCTATAAAAATGTCAATTCCATCAGATACTAAAGTTGCAAGTTCTACAACTGTTGGAATTCCAATCGCTATAACAGGAATTCCTAAAGTTTTTTCACTTATTTCTTGTCTTGTATTTCCCACTCCAGCTCCAGGAACAATTCCTGTATCTGATATCTGTATTGTACTACTTATTCTTTCAATACTTCTTGAAGCTAAAGCATCTATAGCAATCAACAATTTTGGTTTTGTATTTTCTACAATTCCTTTTAATATTTCTGTTGTTTCTATTCCTGTTGTTCCAAGTACACCAGGAGAAATTGCACTTACAACTCTTGTTCCTTCATCTAGATATTGAGGCAAATATTTTTTTATATGTCTAGTTACATCTATTTCGTTAATTACTTTTGGTCCTAATGCATCTGGAGTAACATATATATTCCCTAATCCTACAATTAGTATTTCTCCTTTTTTGTCTATATGAATATCTACTATCTTTTTTAATTCTGTTGTTAATGTTTCTGCAGTTTTTTGTATCTCTTCATCTGTTGCTAATTTTAAATTTTTAACATCTATAGTAACATAATTTCCAATTGGTTTTCCTATTGCGTTTTCACCATTTGAATTTGTAATTTTTACTCTTGAAACTTTTATGTTATCATTGATTTGTTCTTCAGTTCCTTCAATTCCATCAATTTCTTGTAATTTATTTATTTTTTGATAAATATCTTTTCTTTCAAGAGCTAAATCTGTTCTAAAATTATACATAATGAAATTACCTCCATAAAAATACTTTATAATAGTATTTCTATGTTGCTTATTATTATACAAAAAATGAGACTAATATAAAAGTCTCATTTTCCATTTTTTAAAAAATTCCTATTATTTCTCCATTTTCATCTATATCTATACTCTCAGCAGATGGCACTTTAGGTAATCCAGGCATAGTCATTATTTTTCCAGCTAAAACTACAATAAATCCCGCTCCAGCTTTTAATTCAACATTTCTTATGTTAAATTCAAATGGTTCACTAATGTCTAATTTTTTAGGATCATCTGAAAATGAATATTGTGTTTTGGCTATACATATTGGTAAATCGCCATATCCTATTTTCTCTATTTTATCTATATTTTCTTTTGCTTCTTGGCTGTAATTTACCTTACTTGCTCCATATATTTTTGTTACCACTTTATTAATTTTTTCTTCTATAGTTTCATTTAAGTCATAAATATATTTAAAATTTTCTTCCTTTTTTACAAGTTGAACTATTTTTTTAGCTATGTCAGTAGCTCCTTCTCCACCTTTTTCCCAACTCTCTACTACGCTTGATTGAATTCCTTTGCCATCTAATTTATCTTTAACAAATTCTAATTCTAAATTTGTATCTGTATTATATTTGTTTATTGCAACAATAACATTTAATCCAAATTTTTCTTTCAGATTGTCAATATGCTTATATAAGTTATTCATTCCTTTTTCTAATGCTTGCATATTTTCTTTTTTTATGTTTTCTTTATCTACTCCTCCATTGTATTTTAGAGCCTTAATTGTTGCAACACATACTACTGCATTTGGTTTTAAATTAGCTTTTCTGCATTTTATGTCTAAAAACTTTTCTGCTCCTAAATCTGCTCCAAAACCTGCTTCTGTTATGCAATAATCTGCTAGTTTCATCGCTAACTTAGTTGCAATTATACTATTACAACCATGTGCTATATTTGCAAAAGGACCTCCATGTATTATTGCAGGAGTATGTTCTAGTGTTTGAACTAGATTTGGTTTTATTGCATCTTTTAATAAAACTGTCATTGCTCCTTCTGATTTTAAATCTTTTGCATATATTGGTTTACCTTGTTTGTTATATCCAATAACAATATTTCCAAGCTTCTCTCTTAAATCTTTGATATCTTTAGCTAAGCATAAAATAGCCATTACTTCTGATGCTACTGTTATATCGAAAGAATCTTCTCTAGGAACAATTTTACTTTCTCCTGATAATCCAGTATTTACAGTTCTTAATTGTCTATCGTTTAAGTCTAAACACCTTTTCCATACAACTTTTTCAATTCCTAACTCGTTTCCATGATAAATGTGATTATCTATCATGGCAGATAATAAGTTATTTGCAGTTGTAATTGCATGTATGTCACCAGTAAAATGTAAATTTATATCTTCCATAGGAGCAACTTGAGCATGTCCTCCACCTGTTGCACCTCCTTTTACTCCAAATACTGGTCCAAGTGATGGCTCTCTTAATGCTAATATTGATTTTTCACCAATTTTTCTTAATCCATCTGCAATTGATATTGATATTGTTGTTTTTCCTTCTCCTAAAGGTGTTGGGCTCATTGCTGTTACTAAAATTAATTTACCTTCTTTTTTGTTTTTTAATTGTTCCTCTATTTTATTTGAAATTTTAGCTTTATATTTTCCATATAATTCTAGATCTTCTTTTGGAATATCTATTTTTTTTGCTATCTCAACTATATTTTCTAATTTTGCACTTTTAGCAATTTCTATATCTGTCATTTTTTCCTCCTTTTTATGCTAGCATTCCTACTGTAATTCCTATAATTGCTCCAACCAAAACTTGTAATGGTGTATGTCCTAAAACTTCTACTAATTTTTCTTGAACCTGCACACTAGAAAGCCCTGGAGTTTCTATAATTTTGTTTAATAATCTCGCTTGTTTTCCTGCTGCTCTTCTTACACCTGCTGCATCATACATTACAACAAGTGAGAAAATTACTGCTAAAGCAAAAATACTTGTATCAAATCCTTCAAATCTTCCTATCATTGTAGATATTGTTGTTACTACCGCTGTATGTGAACTTGGCATTCCTCCTGCTCCAAGTATTCGTTTAAAATTAAATTTTTTGGTAACTACTAATTCATATATTACTTTAAAAGATTGTATACAGAACCAAACAACTAGCGGTATATATAAATATTTATTATATATTATTTTCTGTAAGTCACTCATTTTTATTTATCCTTTCTGCCTTTACTCTATATCAAATTTTTCTTCTTTTACTTCTCCTTCTTGTTCTAGAAGAATCATTATCCTTTTTTCTGCTTCACCTAAAATCGTATTACACTTTTGAGCTATTTTCATTCCTTCTTCAAATTTTTTAACTGATTCATCAAGGTTTAGGTTTCCATTTTCTAATTCAGTTACAATATTCTCTAATTTTTTCATTGATTCTTCAAAATTTTCTTTACTCATTTATTTTTATCATTCCTTTCAGCTATTTTAATATTCGTTAACTTCCCAGGTTTCTGTATCTACTTCATACCATACAGTTGGCTCATTTTCACTTTTAACTGCTACATAGTATTTTGTTCCATTTTTTTGTTCTATACTAAATGTTACAGAATCATCATTTCCCCATTCTTTTTTTACAGCCTCAATTGCTTTCTCATCATTACTTTGAGTTGAATCTCCTTCATTTTTTTCTTCTTCTCCTAAGTATTGTTCATCATCCTGTTGTGTTTCTTCGTCTTCTTCTACTTGTTCAATTTCAGAATCATCTTTGCTTATATTGTTTTCGGCTTCATTTTGTTTATCTGATTCTATTAAGTTTTCTGACTGTTGTTTACTTAAATTTATTTTTTCTTCATAAACAATTGATCCTATCATTACAAATAAAACTAATGTTAATAATACTATTATTATTGTTAATATATTTTGTTTTTCCATATTCTTATCCTTTCTTGATTTTTCTTTTGAGTTTATCACTTATTATCTATAATTGCATTTTTCTCCCCATCATAAAATCTAATTATAATTTTATCACCTTGTTTTAGTTCATTTACACTTTTGACTATTTGGTTATCTTTTTCTGTTAAAGTATATCCTCTTGATAACGTCTTTAGTGGGCTTAATGTATCTAATTTAGTTACTATTTCTATATATTGGGTTTGCTTATTTTTCTGAATATTTTTTACTATATTTTCTAATTTTTGAACATATGAATCTAAAATAATATTTATATCTCTAATTTTTCTCATTGGGTCAGTAAATACTTTTGATTTCATACATTTTTCATATCTTAATTTCATAAGTTCAATCTGTTTTTGCAAAGATATTTTGCATCTATTTTTATAACTATTAATTTTTTGTATTAAGTCATAAATATCAGGCACTGCAAGTTCAGCTGCTGCCGATGGAGTAGGTGCTCTTAAATCTGCTACAAAGTCAGCTATAGTAAAATCTGTTTCATGCCCTACTGCTGAAATTATAGGAATTTCTGATTCATAAATAGCTTGTGCTACAATTTCTTCATTAAATGGCCATAAATCTTCTAGTGAGCCTCCGCCTCTACCTACAATTAATACATCTGCTAATTTTTTTTCATTCATTAATTTTATTTTTTGAGCAATTTGTTCCGCTGCCCCTGTCCCTTGTACTGGTACTGGTAATAACCTTATATAAACATTAGGATTTCTTCTTGTAGCTACATTTATTATATCTCTTATTACTGCTCCTGTTTGTGATGTTAGTACTCCTATTACTTTAGGATATAATGGAATTGGTTTTTTATGTTCAATATCAAATAATCCTTGTTTTTCTAATTTTTGTTTTAGTTGCTCATATTTTTCATATAAATCACCTATTCCGTCTTCTAGCATTGATTTAGCATATATTTGGTATACTCCATCTCTTTCAAAAACTGATACAGACCCAAAAACCATTACTTGCATTCCATCTTTGGGTTTAAAAGCTAATTTATCTGCATAGCTTTTAAACATTATACATTTTATTAACGATTTTTCGTCTTTTAATGTAAAGTATAGATGTCCTGTGTAATGGTTTTTAAAGTTAGATATTTCACCTTTTACTAATATTGCATTTAAGTTTTCGTCTTCATCAAATCTATCTTTTATGTATTGGTTTAATTGAGTTACTGTTACTGCATTATATTTCATTTGTTAATCTCCTATTTCTTCTTTAACAATACTTGCCAATATCCCATTTACAAAGTTTTTAGAATTTTCCTCTCCATATTTTTTGGCTAACTCTAAGCATTCATTTATTGCTACTTTATAAGGTATTTCTTTGTATTTTATTTCATATATTGCTAATTTCAATAAACTTAAATCTATTTTTGATATTCTGTCTATTTCCCAATCAGCTTTTAGATTTTTTTTAATTAAATTTTGAATGTCTTCAATATGTTCTTTTATCCCTAATACTGCATCTTTTATATATTCTTTTGCATTGTTTTCTTCTATTCCTTCACATTCTATATATAATTCAATTTGTTCTTCTAAATTTTCTTGTTTTTGAATTTCTAAGCTATATATTAATCTGAATGCAAGTTCTCTAATTGCCGATCTTTTCATTTTTTTACTCCATTCTTTTATAGTCTATCTATGAATTTTTTTATTTTTTCTTTTACTTCTTCTTTATTTTGTTGTACATAATTTCCTATAAATAATCCAAGTAGTAAAACAACTATTGCTAAAATTAATTCATATAGTCTTGTACATAATATTAATATTGCAACTATTACACCTATTATTGCACCTATATATTTACTTATAAATTTTTTTATATCTTCCATTTTTATCATCCTATTCTTTGCTTATTTTTATTCTAAGTTCATAATTTTAACATTTACTTCTTGAACATCTAAGTCTGATATTTTTTTCACTTCTTCTTTTATTTTTAATTGCAAATTATTTGCAAGCTCTTTTATAATAACATTTTCAGTTACTTCTAAAAATAAAGTGATTTTTAATAGATTTTCTTCATTTACTTCAATTTTTGTATTACATTGTTTTATATTTTCAAAACCTATTACTGTATTTTTTACCATATTTTCTATTGTTTCTTTTGATATCATCAATTTTCCATTTTCATTTTTTAGCATTATTCCTTGAGCTTCTTTTATAACTTCTTTTGATTTTTCATCAAAAAATATACATTTTATTGACAATAATATAAATACTACACATACTCCTAATGCTATTTTTGATGATACTGCACCTGTTATTAGTGCTTTTAGCATATCTGTAAAAGTACTGTATTTCATCCAATTGAAAATTAATAAACTTAATATTATTGATAGTATTAATATAATTAATGAATATATTACTAATGTAAATCTTTCTAAAAATTTCATATAAATTTCTCCATTTCTTTATTCTTTATCTTCCTTTTCATAGTCTACAGTATCTTCTTCGTCTTTTTCTGTTTTTACTCCTTGTACGTGAACATTTACTTCTTCAACTTTTAGTCCAGTCATATTTTCTACTGATTTTTTTACTCTGTTCTGAATTTCAAACGCAACATCAGGTATTCTTGAGCCATATTCTACAATAATGTTTACATCTATTTTCACTTCTTTTTCATTTGCTTCGACTTTAATTCCTTTAGATAAGTTTTTCTTTCCACTTAATACTTCTGAAATTCCTCCTGCAAAACCTCCAGACATCCCTGCTACTCCTTGTACTTCTGATACTGCAATTCCTGCTATTACTGCAACTACATCATTAGATATTTTTATTCCTTCATTGTTTTCTTCAACTTCTTGAATTTCTGTTATTTCTTCTTTTTTATCTTCTTCCATATTAATATCCTCCTTTAGATAAATTTATCATTTATAGTATATCAATAATCATATAATTTTACAACTATTTTCTTTTAATATTTCTTTAATTTATATTTATTTTAAAATTTTTTCTACCTCATTTAATGTTGTTTTTATTTTTTCACCTGTCAAATTGTTCTCAATAATTAAGTCTTCCCCTTCTGTTTTATCTCCTATAACAACTAAATATGGTGTTCCAAGCACTTTTGAATCTTTTATCTTAGTTCCAATTGTTAGATTTTCTCTATCATCTAAAATTGCATCTATTCCAATTTCTTGCAATCTATTGTATAGTTTGTTTGCTATTTGCACTTTTTCTGCATCTTCTATTTTTGGAATTATTTGTAGTAAATATGGTGCAACTGATTTTGGTAAAACAAATCCACATGGACCCCATTTTTCATCATTTATGACACATTGTTCATATAAAGCTGCAACTGTTCTACTTACTCCTATTCCATAACATCCCATATAATATAATGTTTCTTTTCCTTCTTGATTTATGTATTTTCCATTCATCATTTCAGAATATCTTGTTCCTAATTGAAATATATGTCCTAATTCCATTGTTCTTATTTCTTTAAATTTAGATATATCATCTATTCCATATTCTTCTTTTAAATATTCTTTGTAATCACTTCTCTCAAGGATTTCTGTGTTTAGACCTATTCCTGTATCCTTATCATATAATATTTTGTCTTCTCCTTGTTCTGATATTAACATAAATTCTTCTGATTTTTTTCCTCCCATAGCACCATTGTTTGCTACTATTGGTATTACTTTTAATCCGATTTTCTCAAATATTTCTAAAAATGCTTTTCTTACATTTTTATAAGATTTTTCCATTCCTTCAGCGTCTTTATCAAAACTATATGCATCTAACATTGGAAATGCTTTTCCTCTTAATAGATATCCTCTTGTTCTTATTTCATTTCTATATTTTTCACCTATTTGATAAAATGTTACTGGTAAATTTTTATAAGATTTTAACTTTTCTCTTACAAATTCTACCATTGCTTCTTCTCCTGTTGGAGCTAAACAAAATGTTCCTTTATTTGATTCTGTAATTAACATTGTTCCATCTTGAATATAATGTTCATACCTTCCAGAATTTTTCCAAATAGTATCTGGTTGTAATGTTGGTAATAATACCTCTATACAACCATATTTGTTTAATGTTTCTACTATTATTTTTTCTACATTTCTTCTTACTAATAAAGGAATTGTATTATATCCAAATAATCCTGCACCATATTGTACTAATTGTCCTGTTTGTAATAATATACTTTGTCCTGGATACATTTCATCAATATTATTTAGTTTTGTTGTTCCCATTCCTGTTTGTGATAGTTTCATTTTTATTTTTTCCTCCTACTTATCAATATTTTCTATTTCGTTGTTTTTATCTTCTTCTATTAATTCATCTATTACAACTTGTCTGTTTGAATCTAATTTATATTTGGGCAGTTCCGGCAAATTAGCTAATGATTCATAGCCAAACATTTTTAAAAATTCAGGTGTTGTTTTATATGTTATTGGTCTACCCGGTAAATCAGCTTTACCTGCATCTTCTATTAATCCATAATCTAATAGTTTATAAATTGTTCCATCACTGTTTACTCCTCTTATTGCTTCTATTTCTGCTTTTGTAGCTCTTTGATTATATGCAATTATTGCAAGGGTTTCTAATGCTGCTGTAGATAAATTAGGCTTTGTTCTTTTATCTAAAATAGGATATATATATTCATAGTACTCTTTTTTTGTACATAGTTGATATCCATTTTCTACTTTTATTATTTCTATTCCTCTGTTTTGAAATTCTTCTTGCATTTCTTTTATTATTTTTTCTATTTCATTTTTATTTATTTCTAATGCTAATATTAGTTCTTCCTGTTCTACTATTCTTCCAGCAGAAAATAGTATTGCTTCTATTATTGCTTTTATTTTTTGAATCTCCATTTTATCCCTACTTTTCTAAATTTTTTAACGAATATATTTTCTCATGTTTTATGCATTATGTCAAGGCTTAGCCAGAAATATTGATTGTAAAATTTATTAAATTTTATTGTTATTTTGTTTACATTTATTAAATTTTGTGCTAATATAAAAAAAATATGAGTAAGGAGTGTTTGTTATGCCTAATAATGAAGATAAAAAAGAAATTGAAGTAATTAGTGGAGATGGTTCAAATTTAGATATTTCACCTGTATATGAACATATTGAGGCTGTAAAGCCAAAAAATAATAAAAAACCAAAGAATATTATAATTCCTGGTAAGAAAAAAGAAGAAAGTAAAGAAAATGAAGAAAATAATAATTAAAAATTTTGATTCCTAAATGTTAAACACATTTAGGGTCTTTTTTTGGAGTTTATTAAATTTTAAATCGCGAATTTGATATGCTGTACTAACGATTTCACTTTGTGATTCTGGTGTTATTTTTTAATGCTCATTGCTAATCTTTAAAAAGTATGTTATACTAGTATAGTAACCAATTTTTCTTAGCATACAATTAAGTGCTAAAATAAAATAAAAAGGAGATATGGTTATGACAATTTTATTATTGGTGCTCGTACTTGCTCTCAATTTCGGAATTTCTTGGGCAAATGCCAGCTATGTGGGTCGGTACTGGTCAGAATCAAAAGAAGTAGGTGGTAGTTTTAGAGTCTATATTGTAGTAGGGTATATCATGGCAATCGCAGGATTTACTATGGTATATGGCTATATTGGACTACTAGTTTCTCCCTTCATTTTGCAGTTGGCAAAAGTAGACCAAGAAACAATAATAATGTTTGAACAATTATCATTGGACTTGGTTTATATCTTTTGTGTTGTGACCATAGTTCCAACAGGTTTTTATATCTGGATTCAAAGTTTAAAAGACTTTTGGGAGCAAAGAACATTATCTAGCGGATTAACTGCTGGTTGGAATTCTTATGCCCAAATTCACAACACAGTAAGTGCGGCACGAAACGCACCAAGTGCTTTAGGAAGAATTTCAAAGGCTCTCTTTGGTGGCAAAGGCAAGAAAAAAGGAAATACAGTTATTGTACTATGTGCAATATTCCTTTTAATTCTTGCTATATTTGGTGGATATTTCACAGCATCTGCTATTATGAAAAAAGCAGATAGAGAATATGATATGTTTGCCAACATTCAAAGAAAGAATCCTGAATATTTCTAATTGCACTATCTCCAGAAAGATGGAATCCAAACTGGGTTCCATCTTTTTATGCTATTCAATTAATCTATTTGTTCCAAATTAATTAATTCATTTTTTCTAAAAGTTAATTTTAATAAGCATGGTAGTTTTTTAATATTGTACTTTTTAACGATATTTATTCATTTAATTCTAGATACTTTTTTTCTTCCTCTATAGCATCAATTAATTCCTGTTCTGTTGGCAAATGTAATTTATAACTAGAAGAAAAAATATTTTTATTATCTTCTGGTAATGTATATTTTACTACCGTTTTATTCTTTAAAGTAGAAAGTAATATTCCAACGGTTGGATTTTCATCATCACTTTTTATCTCTCGGTCATAATAGTTAACATACATTTGCATTTGTCCAATATCCTGATGTGTCACTTTTCCAATTTTCAAGTCAATTATAATAAAACATTTTAAAAGTCTATTGTAAAAAACTAAATCAGGATAAAAATGTTCTTCTTCTAATGTTAATCTTACTTGAGAACCTACAAACATAAATCCTTTTCCGAGTTCTAATAAAAACTCTTTCAAATGTTCTAATATATTTTTTTCTAAATCGGATTCTAAATAATCTGTATTTTCTTTAATATCAAGAAACTCAAGAACAAATGGATCTTTTACTAAGTCTTTACTTTCCTTTAATTCATGACCTTTTTCTGCTAATTCCAATATTTTATCTTTATTTGCTGATAATAATAATCTTTCATACAACAATGAACCTATTTGTCTTTGAAGTTCACGAACACTCCATCTTGAATTTATAGTTTCTTTCATATAAAATTTTCTCTTTGATTCTTCATCTACTTTTAATAATTCAAGATAGTGTGACCAACTCAATTGCGACGACACTGTTGTCGCAATTGGAAAATATATATAAAATTTTCTCATCCTTTCTAAATTTCTTTTAGAAAATCCTTTTCCGAATTCAGCAGTTAATTTCTGGGATAATTTTTCAAGTATAGTTTCACCATATGAAGCCCTTTCATCGCCTTGTTGTATTTCCATAATTGCTTTTCCAATATTCCAATATAAATTAAGCATTTCTGTGTTAACAGTAGAATAAACTCTATTTTTACTATTAATTACTAATCCTTTAATATTATTAAATAAATTATTAATTTCATTTTCATTATTTTTTAATTCATTATTCATATAAGCACCTCCCAAAACATATTTGCGAACGTTTGTATTGTATCATATCTGTATTAAAGATTCAATCTTTTTAAATTATTTTTAAAGGGTAATTTATAATATCTGTTCCGATATATATCTACTTTGGCTATTTCAAATTAATATTTATATACTTTACTACGTTTTCTAATATTTACCATTTTTCACATACATTCTTTTATATTTTGGCATATTAAAAAAAATGTAAACACATATTGCATGTTTACATTCCTTTATTTTCAGTTTTTTAAAATTCGTTTTTCCCTTTATTTATGCATTCTTTCCGCAGCAATTCTTATATTTTTTCCCCGAACCACATGTTCAAGCAGTTGCGATATTATTAGTATTTATCATATTATAAATATTATTTATTTTTGTTGATATAACTAGACAAAGCACATTTAATATAAATAGTATTTATTATACATTTAATATTTATAATATTTATATACTGCTGTCAAAATGATGTCATTGACATCTTAATGAGGTTTCGTAATTATTAAACATTTTATACACATAAATCTTAATTATTTACTTTAAATATTATAATAATAAAGGTAAAAAAAAGCAACGTTTTTAGCCGAATTTATCAAATTAATGTAATGATTAATATTTATAATTGGAAATCTTATCAATTATATCTGAATGTATAACCTTTTCAAAAATATCATTTGCATCTTTTCTTGATTCGTTTGAACTAGAGATATAATAGTTTTCTGTTGTTTCAATGTTTTTATGTCCTAATATATCTGCAACATCTCTTATTTCCACACCATTTTTTAATATTCTTGTAGCATAACTTCCTCTCAAATCGTAAAATCGACAATTTTTAATTCCTAATTCTTGATGTATGATTTTATAAGGGTATCTTGTTATATCTGTTCCTGAATACAAACCATTTTCTCTTGTAAAAACTAAATTTAATGTATTTAAAGTAAGAAGATGATTTTCATTTTCAACTATTCTATATTCAATTACTTTTCCATAACTATTTTTCACTTCTTCTAAATGGTAATAATGATATTTTGAACCATATACTTTTTTCAAATAAGATTGTTTTCTTTTATAGTTTTTTAGTGCATTTAATAATGTATTACTTATATATACTTTTCTATCTCCAGTTTCTGTTTTCGTGCTTCCTAAATACCATTTTCCCTTTTCATCTTTTTTCTTATCATAAACATTGTGCTTTATATGTATAATTCCATTTTTTAGATCTATATCATTCCAGGTTAATGCACATACTTCTCCTGTTCTCATTCCTGTATAACAAGCTGTTAAAAAAGCACAAGTAAATACATCGTTATCTTTAAATCTTGTAAGTATTTTGTCTATTTCATCTTGGGTATACACATGTTTTATATTTTTCTTTTTATTTTCTAGTTTAGGCAATCTTAATGTCATTGCTGGGTTATATCTAACAAATCCATATACATTACATGCTTCTCTAAATGAGCCTTTTATAACTTTTAAAATGTTCGAGAAATATGATCTTGAAAAATTATATTTTGAACATAATTCAGTAATAAAAGAATGTAATTTAACACTTGTTAGAGTTGTTAATCTATACTTACCTAATTCAGGTTTTAAGTATTTTTCTATTATTGTTTGATAAGCTTGAATTGTATTATATTTTAGATTAGTTTTACAATAATTTTCTATCCAATAATCTAAATAATCACTATACGAAATATTTTGTTCTTTGAAATTCAATCCAGTAGTCAAATATTCATTATATGCAATATTACCTTCTTCTAATGCTTCTGTTTTTGTTCTAAAACCTGATTTGCTTATTTGTTTTCTTTTTCCATTAACAGGAGCAGCCTCAAAATAATATTGATATGTGTTTCCTCTTTTCCTTACATTGACTGAACCCACTATGTATCTTCCTCATTTGAAATATTAGTTGGAATTTTTTTTATATCATTAATATTGGATAGATCTTTTCCTTCATTTTCTAATAAAAATTTTTCAAGTGTACTTTTTAAAATTTTGATACTACCTAATTTTATTGCTGGTAAATACCCTTTATCTATAAGTGAATATATATAATTAGGACTGGAATGCAATATTTTTGCAACTTCCTGAACTGTATAAATTAATACATCACTCATTATCTTTTGCCTCCAGTTCTATATTAAAGTTTCTTTCTACAAATTCAACAGCATTATCTGGAGAATATAATTTCATTTGATAAATAAAATTTTTGCATATATTATCTTCATTCAATTCATCACATGAAATTCTAAAGTGATTAAACACTAAATAAGCATAAGCTATTACTTGTGATTTTTTTAATTCCCAATAATTTTCTATTTTAGAAATTAAACTAACATTTATCTGTTCTAAAATTTCTTTTTTTGGTTTTCTTTGTAACAAAATTTGTTCTAATGACAAAATCAAATTGTCTAACTCTTTAAAAGTTACATTTTTATTTGCAAGAATTAATAGTCCTAAAGTTTCTTTAGGAGAATATTTATTTTTATTATTCATTTTTAAATCCTTTCTAAAAAAATAGACAAATCACTTCTGCCTATTTTTAATTTGCTTATTTTTATAATTTTCTAAATATTTCATTTGTTCCTCATCTTCCATTTTTCTTTCATATTCTGTTTTATTAGAATTTCCACCTACAATAATACAAAGTATTAAAAATGTGATTAATCCTAAAATAAATGTAATCATTAGTAAAGTTGTCATTGAAATAATATCTAACATATATTTGCCTCCAATTTTTAACTTCTATTTTACTCATTAAATATGACTAGCTAAATCATTCACAGGAATTACACCTATCTGCTACTAGCAGACTTGTTCTCAATGCGTGGGACGGTTTTTTCTCGCTCGTGCTATGACTAAACAAGTGTATCATTATAACTATTATTATCATCGCCTTATAAGTGGCTAACTTATATTTAAGTATGAAGTTCTGTCTCTTCATTTGAACTAGCTCCAATAATAGAACGTTTTTAATGAATCCGTATTCAATTTTCAATGTACTGTCAAAAGTAGAAATTTTTATTTCCTACCTTTAACAGCAACTGAAAACCGAAAATCTTACGGGCAAATTTAAAATTTTTTAAAATTTAATCTTTTGCTAATTTATCAGCAAAATTTTCATCTTTAATTACTTTGATTGCATATTCAATTAAAATACTTCTTAAATCATCATCAATTTCTTTATTATCGTTTTGTGCATATTTGTTTATCATAGGCATTATTTTATTTATAACTAAAACAAGTGCTGCCTCATCATTTCTTGCTTTAAGTAATAATTTATAAAATTTAGTAATATTCATATCTATCAATCCTCCATAAATCTTTTTAAACTTAAAAGTGCTCTGACTTTTAACTGATATACTGCATTTTTATTCATCTTTAATTGTTTGGCAATTTTACCAAGTGGCTGATTTTTATAATAATGATTGACAATTACATATCTTTGTTTATCAGTAAGTTTACTTATTGCAATCTCTAATTCTTTGTAATCATTACTTAAATCAAAAAAAGAATGATCTGCGATATCTTCATCAGATAGCACAGACCATCCCTTATAATTTAATTCTTGTTCTTGTTTCAATAAGAATTGTTGATGTTTGTTATAATTAATTTTTTTGTGATATAAAGCCATTTGCATATAATTTATAAATCTTGCAAAAACTATATCATCTTTAAATTCATTTTGTAAAAATAATTCTTCATAATTAGATTTCTCTCTATAATCTTTCATTTTCATTTCTCCAATCTTTTCAAATTGGACATAAGCCTGAAAAATTTAAAGAAAGTTACTAACTATTAGATTATTTCTTTAAAAACATATAAAATTAAATATCAACCATATTAAATCCCCCTAACACAAAAAGAGTCTATAAGAATTAATTTGCATATTATTCTCACACTATCTTTTGAATCTCACAGTTATTATCTGTTGTGTGTTAATATACTTTCCTTAACCTTACAGACTCTTGTCCTAGTCAAAATCATATAATGATTTTGATAAGTTGTCATAAAATCGTAAAAAATCGGAACAAATCAGAAAAAATCGGAATATTTTGTCGAAAAAGTATAATATACTCCCCACCTGTAATTACTTGTATTATTTGGTAATTTATAGTAAAATAATGTCAAATACATTATTAGGAGGGAATTATTATGAGCATCAAAGTAATAATTGCCAACAATAATGATATTTTATTTAACAGCTTATCAAATATTGCATTAGAAAATGAATCAAAAATCGAAATAGTAAATGTACCCATTGATAAATTAAATAATTTTATTTATCAAATCAAACCAAGAGAAAATTTAATAGTATTGGACTCAATTACTTCAGTTTCCTTTTGTGTAAACATACTGAAGAATGCAATTAATCGAGTAGATAAAGGAAATATCATTATTCTGGTAATCGATTCTAAACACATAGCCAATATTATTAATCAAAAAGAAGAACATCACTGTCTTTTCTGCAAGAAACAAACTAATTTTTCTATATTAGATGCCGTTAATCTAATTACAGATAGTTTAAAAGATACTTTAGATATTGAAAAAAATATTGATGATATTTTTTGGAAAATTGGTTTAACTTCTTATTTTAAGGGAACAATTTATTTGAAGGATGCTATATTATTAGCATATTCTGATAAAGATTTGTTATTAGATATGAATGATCTGATTATAAAAGTTGCTGAAAAAAATGAAGTTGCGAATTATAAGGGTGTCAGATCTGTAATGGATAAATCTTTAAATAATATGTTGGATAATACTGATATTAAAGTTATTTATGAGATTTTTGAAGATTATGATGGAAGAAAAATTAGTTTAAAATACTTTATTGATTTATGTATTCGTTTTTTGGAAAAACAAAGATATTG
>CALXZB010000026.1 GCA_944393125.1 uncultured Clostridia bacterium
TTGCGGGGGTAAGACTCGAACTTACGACCTTCGGGTTATGAGCCCGACGAGCTGCCAACTGCTCCACCCCGCGATGTATTGACTTTATATATTATATTCCAATTATAAAAAAATGTCAACAGTTTTCCAAAAAATATTAACATGAAATTTCCGGTGAAATTTCCGGTAGTTTTTTCAAGCTTACTAAATCTTTTTTACATAGCTCATCAACACACATTATTCCATTTTCAAAAGCACTAATACTTATCATAGCTATATCCAAAAATTAATTTACAAAAATCCCATTTTAAAAAATTTCTTAATTAATAAAAAACAATATAAAATCAACACAAAATAAAATTCAAAACATCATTTAGTATACCGACTTATATATAATTTTCATACTACAATATATTTTTTCAAAGCCTCAAATCTAGCCTCTCCAATTCCACTTACATTCATAATTTCCTCAACAGAAGAAAACTTACCATTTTCTTTTCTATAATTAATAATTCTAAGAGCAAGTGATGGTCCTATTCCAGGCAAAGATTCCAATTCAGTTTGAGTAGCTGTATTAATATTGACAATATTATTCTTCACTTCATTATTATCACTTGTATTAAGATTAGACTCTGAACCATTTAAATAATAACCTTCTGTGTCATATTCATCCTGAGCACTATCTCCTGAATTTACAGTAATATATTCAAAATTAACATTATTTTTTAAATCCTCATCATTTGGAATATTAACTTTCATACCGATCTTTTAAAACATACACTAAATTGATTTTACTAATATTAGCCCTATCAGTTATACCTCCAGCAGCTTCAATTGCATCAACAATTCTACTACCTTCATTAAGCAAGACAACACCAGGATTATTTACTTCACCAATTATATAAATATATATTTTATTAAAAGCCTCTTTTTCGTTTTCAGTATTTTCACTATTATTAGTATCTTCATTTACATTTTCTGATTCAATAGAATTACCCTCTATATTACTACTATTTTCACTATATTTTTTATCATCATAAATAATTTCATTATTAGATTTTTCTTCATTTGTAATATCATTATTAAATGTATAATTATTAATAGCTTTTTGAATCCCAATATAAGTTAAACTAACTATAATTATACAAATAGCACAAATAACAAATTTATTTTTCATCAAATCAATCATATGCATCAAACCTTTCTTTAATATAATTAATCTAAAATAATTTATATTCTTACACTGTATTTACTTACATATTTATCACCTCTTTAAAATATTTCAAAATATATTCCATAAAATCTTGAAATTAATCTTCAAATAAGTTATTATATTAGTACGAAATTTAAGGAGAATAAACTAATGAAAACACTTAAAAAAATATTTATACTATCTATAATACTATCTATATTTATAAACGTAGGACTATTTACAAGTAACGTGTATGGGAGTACATCTTTAAACTTTAATAATTATCAATATATTGCAAGTTCGTCTTCTAGTAATGTATCAACTACATCAGAATCAGATTTAACAATATATTCAGAAGGTGCAATTTTAATGGAAGCATCTTCTGGAACAATTTTATATGGAAAAAATGAAAATGAAAAATTATATCCTGCAAGTACAACAAAAATCTTGACAGCTATATTAGCAATAGAAAACTGCGACCTTTCAGACAAAATTACAGCAAGTTATGAAGCAGTAATGTCAATTCCTGCAGGTTATTCAAATGCAGCAATTCAGCCTGGTGAAACACTTACAATGCAAGAGCTTTTAGATATGTTCTTAATACATTCTGCAAATGAAATTGGTTTTATTTTTGCAGAACATATATCTGGAAGTGTTGAAGATTTTGCAACATTAATGAATCAAAAAGCTCAATCACTGGGATGTAAAAATACTCATTTTACAAACCCTAGTGGAATACATGATACTGAGCATTATTCAACAGCATATGATATGGCTCTTATAGCTCAATATTGTATGAAAAATGAAATATTTAGAGAAACTGTTTCAAAAACATCTTGCTCTATTTCTGCAACAGATAAATATGAGCAAAGATATTTTAAAAACACAAATGATTTACTAAACTCTTATAGTGAATATTATTATAAATATGCAACAGGAATAAAAACTGGATACACCAGTCAAGCCAAACGTTGTTTAATTGCATCTAGTTTAAAAGACAATCTTGAATTAATAGTTGTTACTCTTGGTGCAGAATCATCTGATGTAGACTATAGATACAAAGATTCTATTAACCTTTTTGAATACGGCTATTCAAATTACAAAAAGCAAGAAATTGCAAAAGAAGGGGAAATCATTCAAAATATAAAAATTAAAAATGCAACAAAAGATACTCAAGAGTTGTCTTTAGTTGTAAAAAATGATTTAGAAGGAATAATCCCATCTGATTTAGAATTATCAGATTTAAATACTTCAATAGAACTAAATAATTTAATTGAAGCTCCTATAAAAAAAGGAGATACGATGGGAACAATAACTTATACTGCTGATAAATTTTCATATTCTATAGATTTAATTGCAGATCATGATGTTGAAAAATTTGAAATATCAACTGTACTTTGGCAAATTATTTTATCAGTTGTTGTACTATTGGTTTTATCAAAATTAATATTTGGTAAGAAAAAAGTGTCTAGAAAGAAAACTTCCAATTATTCTAATAAATCAAAAAAGAAAAATCGAAAAAAATATAATACTAAAAAAAATTATGATTCAATTTATAAATTTTAATTAAGTGGAAGCAGTTTAATTGCTTCCACCTTTTATTTAATGTAATCTTTTCCTATAATTATTGTAATATCAACTTTACTTGAGCTTACTGAGCTTGTTGAAACATTTCCTACTTCAAGACTTTCTTTAATGTCATCTATAAATTTTGTATCTATATCTGTCTTATTAATTATTGTAGTTTTTGATGTAGTAGTTGTAGTTGTTGTGGTTGTAACATTATATCCTTTAGTTGTTAACATTTTTTTCACTTCTGTTAAAGCACTGGTTGATCCAGTCCCATTTAATAATTCTATCTTTATTTTTGAAGCATCATTTTTATCAATTTCCGTTAAATTAGTATTTTCCTCAATTTCTTCTTCATCTTCAGCTTCATCTGTTTCTTCAAGTTCTTCAAGTTGTTCTTCAGTTTCTTCATCTGTTCCATATAATTCTTCAATTAGTTTTTCAGTTTTAACTTCATCTGCAATGAAGAACCATAAAGGATATGATGGAGTTGTTGATGGCCCATAAGATGCTCCTGGTAATACTTCACTTCTAATTGAGTTTATATCTAAGTTTATTGCATAAGGTACATAGTCTTTTATTACTGATATAGATAAATTAGTTTCAATATATTCATATGCTATATCTATTATGTCTTTAATTTTTAAAATATTTTTAGCCTGAAGTGTTTGTTTTGCTGTTTCTATCATAAACTCCCTTTGAGTTTTCATTCTTCCCATATCATTATCTCCCCACTCACTAGGGTATGTTTCTCCATTATTTCCATGTCTGAATCTCAGTAATTGCTCTGCCTTTTCTCCATCTAACACTTGTAATCCGGCTTTTAAATTTATATGTAAGTTTTGAGAAGTATCATCATATACCATATCTATCGGAACATTAAATTCTACTCCTTCAATTACATCAACTAATTCAATTAATGCTTGATTATCTATCACCATATAATATTCTATGTTTAGCCCTGTTAGTTCATTTACTTTTTCTAGTGTCTTTTCTGGGCTTTTCTGATATAATGCATTTATTTTATCACTTCCTGTTCCAGTTTTAGGGTTATTCCCAACAAAAGTGTCTCTTGGAATAGATAATAGTGATGCACTTTGATTTTTAGGATTATATGTTCCTATTATTATAGTATCTGTTAATTGTCCTCCATTATCCGTGCTTACTCCCATTAATAAAACTTGTATTGGTTCTAAATTTTTTAGTGTTTCTTGATCATGTCCTACCAATGTTGAAAGTAGTCCTGTCATTCCTCCTCCATTTTGTTTAATTCTATATATAATTGTTCCTACTAATACAATTAGTATTAATAATAACAATATCAAAATTTTATTTAATATTGTTGATTTTTTCTTCTTTATTACCTTATTATTTTTTTTATTATGATTATTATTTTCTCTTTTGTTCTTAGGCTTTTTTTCCATTCTTTCCTCCTAATTTTAGTGTTACTATTTTACTATATCAAATTTAATAATAATTTTCAACCTTTATTTTCTAATTTTACAAAAAATTCACATAATAAAGATATATGTTATATAAAAAATATGACTATCTTATATTTTAGTATAAAATAGTCACATTTTTAACTTAAATTTTAAAATAATAGATTTAATAATAAATTATGCTCATAGAAAAATTTTGTTATATATGAATTTGATATTGTATTAGATATAGCATCATTAGAAGCAATACTATTTATGAAGAATACTATAGCTAAAATAACATATATAATAAGTAAACTTTTTATGATTCCATATATAATTCCTCCCACATCATCAAGTTGTTTTAAAATAGGTAATGATGTTATTGCATCAGCTACAAAAGTAAGAGCAAATAATGCTATTCTTGCCACTAAAAATATTCCAAGTAACGATATTACATTTATAATTTTAATAGCCAATGTATCAGCAGAATCATATACTATTTCATTTTGTGTTTTATTTACAGTATCTCCTACGTATTTTTCTAAATAATTTAAAGGTCCCACATATTTAACTTCAGCATTTTCTGGTACCTCTGCTGAAAATTTTTCAATTATGTAATTTTTAATATTTTCATCTAATTCTGTATTTTCTATTATTAAATTTGAAACTGGCTTATATAATATTACTGATAATATTATAGCAACAAATACGGCTATTAATCCTACTGCTAAATTTACCAATCCCTTTTTATAACATAAATATACATTTATTAATATTACTGCAACAACTAATATATCTAAAATTATTCCTGTCATTTGTATCACTCCTTATATATTTATAATTTGTATTTTATCTCTGTATGCAACACCTATGAGTGTGTCTGTCATAACTACATCATTTATTTCCTGTTCTGAAATGTATTTTTTTATTAAAATGCCATTTCTACTAATTATATGTAGTTCTGTTCCAAAATTTATTGCAATTTTGTTTTCAGAATTATTTATACTTTTTGCAACATCTTTTAAAATATATTCCCTTTCTTTTGATGTAGCTGGGTTTATTATTCTTACTCTTGTATCAGATGTATAATCTCCAGTTGAGACTTCTTCCACTAAAGCAATTCTATTATCTAATCCAATTGTTATTGATAATAATTTTTGGTCTTCTAATTCTACTAAAGAATTATTTACATTATCTTGTAAAATGTCTATACTATCATTGTACATACAAATTAATTTATTTTGCTCTTGATATTCTATATTAATTATTAATTTGTCTGTTTGTGCATCATATTTATAAATTATTGCTTCCTCAGGATTTGTTTGTGCTAACTCTATAGAAATAATTTGTATTTTTGATTCAATAATTATTCCTGATAAATCAACTTCTGCAATTGCTAAATACTTACTATCTTCAGATACAGCAACATCCACAACTCTTGATGTTACCAAATTTGTTTTAAATATTTCTTCACCATTTTTATCATATACAATTACAACTGATTTATAACTAGCATCTGATGTTACAACTGAAACATACCCACTTTTACTAACATTAACATAAGATATATTTCCTTCTACACTGTTTTCAAATATTTTATCTTTATCACATATTAAGTAAAATTTTTGTCCATTTTCTTCACACACTACCATATATCTTCCCGCAGATGTGAATACTGCTTTATTTATATCTAAATCAATTTTATGTACTTGATTTCCTATTTTATTATAGAATTCCAGTGTTTTTTTCTTAAATAAACAAATATAGTTTTCAAAAGCATAAACTTGTGTGTTACCATCCCCATCAAGTTCTATATATCTAGTGTCTTCTTGCAATATTTCTTTTCTTAATACATTTTCATCACACCAATTTCTGAATTTTGCGTTAAAAAAATATATACTGATAAGACATATTATTGCAACTATTATTAATAATATAATCACTAGCACTGCAACTTTTCGAAGTCTGCCTTTTCTTTGATTCTTTAGACCTTCAGCCCAAAAATCTCTCATCTTTTTCTCCTCATCTTTAGAAATTTGCTTATATTATATCATAACAATGTTTTTTTGCAATAATTTTTAAATAAAATTATTATATATAGATTTTTATTTATAGGCATTTATTAAAATTATTTGTATAATACCAATATATCCAAAAAGTGGATATATAAAATTAACTAATTTTGAAAAGCCAATATTAGAAATAAGCAAACTAGTTATACACATAAAAAGAACAAACTGTGTATAACTTTTTTTATTTTTACTAATATTTTGTAAAAATCCTATACCAATTGAAATAGCAGTTGTAAAAATAGAAGCTAATATAATAAATGCATAAACAAATCTTAATTTCGGAAAATATGTTCCTACAACATATACAAGTGGTAATTCTAGTTTAGAAATATTATTATTGTTTCTTGTCAATAACATAAAAATTAATGTAGAAATTATTATCATTAAAATACCACTAATAATAGCAATATATTTAATATTTGATATTTTCTTAATTTGCTTTCTTAATGATATTAAAATAGGAATAAGCAAAATTATATTATAACTGCAGTATATAACACTACTTAACAACCATTTATCTTTTATAACTGGGATTTCTATGCTAGATTTTATTGTAATTATATTTATTGTTCCAATAATAATTAAAAATCCAATTAAGATTGGAACAATATATTCACTGATTTTTATTATTCCTCTAGTATTTGTAAAAAAGACAAAAGCAGTAATAATAGCAAGTATTGTACTTCCTATAATTTTTTTTATTCCTAATTCTTGTTCAAAATAAGCTCCAAATCCTGCTATCATTATATAAAACGTTATTAATAATAATATATTTAAAATAGCATTTACCACTTTAGTAATTTTTCTTTTTGGAATAAATATACTCAAAAACTCATCATAGTTATTTATTTGGTTCTCACATATTATTTTTAAAGATTTATATATTGTAAAACTTGTTAAAGAAAATGTAAGAATTATTCCTAATAATCCTATTGTTCCATAAGAGAAAAAAAATGAATAAATTTCTTGTCCAGATGCAAAACCAGCTCCTATAAACGCTCCTATTATAACTAACACAATCCTAATAACTTCTCTCATAAGCACCTCTTATAATAGTGTATTTCTATTTTATTAGATTATGCTAAAATTAAAAACAAATTATCTTTTAGTTAAAAATAAAACAAGCCTTACTTTGTAAGTAAATGGCTTGCTTTTTATTCTACACTTTTCTTCTTCTAAATATCCAAACTCCAATTCCTATAATAATTATAATTATTGGTGTTGTAAATATAATTGTTCTAATTATAACATCTTCTTGTTCAGTTACTGTGTATGTCTCTGATTCTCCTGTTTTTCTAATTGTAATAGTATCATCTCTTTCTGTCAAATGAGAAATTGAATTTAATACAATATCCTCATTATTATATAAAGTTACTGCATATACTGATTGGTAACCAATTATTATTGGAGATGTTGATGCAAATGTTTCATCAGAATATATAATTAATTGAGATGTTTTTTCATCAGATATCTTTTTAGTTGCATATGCTCCAACAATACTAGATTCTTCTTCTGAATCCTGTTCTGTTCTAGACACTGAACTTATATTAAAATTAGTTCTCACAAATGATTTTGTACTAGTTGTAGCTATTGTTTCATATGTTACTCCTAATTCTTCTAATTTTGTTTCATCTGCAAATTGAATTCGTCCTGGATATGCAAGAAATAATTTCAAATCCATATCTATATCTGACATAAAGCTTGCACTAGCACTAGTAACTATCATGTATGGTGTATTATATAACATTTTGCTTGTGTCTTGTTCAATTATTGTTCCATATCCTAACGTTATTCCATATTGCTCTAATATTTTATCAAAATTTGGTGTATCTACATCTAAAACATTTTGAGATGTAAGAATTAATAATTTTCCACCTTTATTAATATATTCTAGTATTTTATCTCTTTCTAAATCAGCTAAATCTTGTTTTAATGTGGTTATTATTAAGCAATCACAGTCATCAGGAACACTACCTTCTGTTAAAATATCAAGTAAATCAATTTCATTTGCTTCATCTATTAGTTTATTAGCAATTATACTTAATGAACTTTCTGGTTGAGCATAATTTTTTCCTGAAAGCACATATATATGTGGTTTTTCATCTATTGTTACTTCCATAATAGCATTTGTTATTGCTTCTTCTGTTGTGTCAATTGATTCATATGTTGAATAGTCATATGTATATAAGTCACTAGTAGTTATAGTTTTTTCTTTTTCTCCATTTTTGACAACTATCAAGTTGTCTGTACTTTCTATATCATATTTAGTTTGTAAATCAAGTCTTGATGATAAATCATCTATTTCTTCAACTGTTATTTTATCACTTGCTCTTTGGTATTTATTTGCATACTCGATTACATAGCTGTAATCTCCCATATTAATTAGTTGAATTGTAATTTCATCTTCTAGATTTTTTAGTCTTTCTTCTGTTTGCTCTGATAAAGAATATAATTTTTTAGTTGTAAAATCTAAGTCTTCTACTTGTATTTGTTCTACTCCCCAGTTTACTGCTATATATCCGGCTATTATCAAAGCAACCAAAATAAGTGTTGTTGTTCCTTTAAGTAACCATTTATTTGTTATAGTTTCCCAAAGTTTTTTCATTATTTTTTTTATAAATTCCCAAAACTTTTTCACTTTTTTTCTCTCCATTCTATTTTACTAATTTTCTTCTTTGCATTACAATAATTGTAAAAGCAATAAACATTATTGCAAAAGATATTGTTCCTACAAGTTCAGTCAAAGAAATAACTCCACTTGGAAATTTTTGATAAAGATTAATTATTGCTATGTCTGGAAAACCTTTTCCTAAATCAGGAACAAATAATGACATTACTAAAAATGTTATTGTTATAATTCCAGCAATTATTTGATTCTCAGTTATACTTGATGCAAACATTCCAAATGAAATTGCAGAACCACTTATTAGTAAAAATCCTAGCATTGCAACTAATAATACTTTGATGTTAGGGCTTCCAAAATAGCTCATTATTCCAAAATAGATGAATGATATTAATAGTGTTATAAAAATTACACTCATAGCTGCTAAAAACTTTCCTATTACTACTCCAACCATACTAACTGGTGATGTTAATATTAATTGTTCTGTTCCATTTTTTCTTTCTTCTGCAAACATTCTCATTGTTAATATTGGTATTACTATCATAAATCCATATAATGCAGCATAAAAATAAAGTCCACCTAAGTCTATACTACCATAACTTATTGTTGTTAAATAGAAAAATACTGCACATACAAATAAAAGTACACCTATTACTACATATCCTATTGGAGATAAAAAGTAACTTTTTAATTCTTTTTTATAAACTGCCCACATTGTTTTCTCCCCCTTTTTCTTTCTTTTCTTGTTCATCATGTTGTTCTATCTTATTTGTTTCTGTTTTCTTTTCTTCTTTCTTTTCTGTTTCAATAGGTTCTTCTACTGTTTCTTTGTTTTCTTTCATTTCAGACTCTTGCACATCTTCATTTTCTTTTTCCTCAGATTCATTTACTTCTTCCGTCTCTTTTTCATCTTGTACTTCTATATTATTTTCTTCTGTAGTTTCTTTTTCAATTGTTTCATCAGCTTTTATATCAGAGTTTTTTTCATTTTCATTGTTTATCAATTCCATAAATGCTTCTTCAAGAGTAGCATTTACTTTTTTCATTTCAAATATAGTAATTCCCTCTTTTGCAAAAGTTTCAAATATACTTTTTCTAAGATCAACCTCTTCTGATGCTATAATCATATATTTTTTAGTTTTATCATCATTTTCCGCAATTAAAGAAATATCTTGTACATTATTTAATTTTTCTTTTATTGTCTCCATTTTATTTTCTGGATCTTCTACAGTTACATGTATAGCATTACCTTTAACTACTTTTCTTTCTAAGTTTTCTGGTGTATCAATAGCAACTATCTTACCCTTATTTATTATAATAACTCTATTACAAATTTGGCTTACCTCTGACAATATATGAGAACTTAAAATTACAGTATGTTCTTTTCCTAATTCTTTGATTAAAGCTCTTATCTCTGTAACTTGTTTTGGATCTAATCCAACTGTTGGTTCATCAAGTATTATTACTTTCGGATTATTTACTAATGCTCCTGCCATACTTACTCTTTGTTTATACCCTCTTGAAAGATTTCTGATTAGTTTATTTTGAACATCTTCTAATCCTGTATCTTTAATTACCTTTTGTACATTTGCTTTTTTGTCTTTTTTATTAACACCTTTTAATTCTGCCATATAGGTCACAAATTCTTTTACTGTTAAATCACTATATAATGGCACTCCTTCTGGCATATACCCAATTTGTCTTTTGGCTTTTTTAGGCTTTTTTGATATATCATATCCATCTATAAATATTTTTCCTAATGATGGTTCAATAAATCCAGTTATCATGTTCATTGTTGTACTTTTTCCTGCTCCATTTGGTCCTAAAAAGCCTACAATTTCTCCTTCATCAATTTCGAAATTAATGTTATCTACAGCTGTAAAATCTCCGTATTTTTTTGTAATATTTTCTACTTGAATCACGAATTTTCCCTCCTCATTTTTGTTTCTTAGCACATATTACCATGTTGATTGTTGTTTGTAAAGTTTTTTCACCTAATTTTCACAAAAATGTAATTTTTACTTTTTAAAGCTAGTATTTTTTTATTTTCTTTTTCATAAAATTTAAAAGAGGTAATCTTATGCAATACTTATATTCATTTTTAATTTCATTTACTTTAATATTTTTTTCAGAATTAGGTGATAAAACTCAAATTTTGGTTTTGTCTTTTTCTGCTAAAAATAAAACAATATACTTATTATTGGGTGTAGCTCTAGGGACTATTCTAAGTCATGGATTAGCTATTACATTTGGCTGTAATATCGGTATATTAAGCAATACTGATTTTATGCTCTATATAAAAATTTTTACATATTGTACATTTATATTTTTAGGTATAATCGGTTTTATGCAATTTAATAAAAAAGCATCTTCTAATCAGTCATCAAATTCTTATATTATAAAAATATTAAATTCATTTACAAAAAATTGTATCTTAATTGTTGCTATTGCTATTGCAATTGGAGAAATTGGAGATAAGACCTTTTTAGCATCACTTGGCTTAGGCTTGGAATATCCTTTTTGTAAGTTTTCACTTATCTGTGGTTCAGTATTAGGTATGGTTGCAAGTAATTCTATAGCTATTTTTTTGGGTAAATGGCTAACAACAAAAATTTCTCTTTCTACAATAGAAAAATTTTCCAATATTATTTTTATTTTGTTTGGTGTTGTAGGGATCTTAACTATTTTTATAAAATAATAAGAGAGTCATTTAAACTCTCTTATATTTTACTCAATACCTAAATATTCATTATATGAAACTTCTCTATCAATTATTTTGTCAGATTTAATATCAATAATTCTGTTTGCAACAGTTTGTGTAAGTTGATGATCATGTGATGTAAATAAAATATTACCTTTAAACTTAATCATTCCATCATTAACAGATGTAATGCTCTCCATATCTAAATGGTTTGTTGGCTCATCAAAAATTAAAAAGTTCGCACCTGAAAGCATCATTTTAGCGAGTACACATCTAACTTTTTCGCCTCCAGATATAACTCTAGCACTTTTTAAAGATTCATCTCCTGAAAATAACATTCTTCCTAAAAATCCTCTAACATAGGTTTCATCTGGATCTTTTGAATACTTTCTTAGCCATTCTGTTAAATTTTCGTCTGTATCAAATAAATAATTATTATCTTTAGGGAAATAGCTTTGTGTTATTGTAGTTCCCCAAACAAGTTCTCCTTCATCTGGTTCAAGTTCTCCTGCTATTATTTGAAATAATATAGTCTTTGCATTCTCATTATCTGCTAAAAATGCTATTTTATCTCCTGATTTTACAGTAAATGATACATTATTTAAAATCTTCTCTCCATTTATTGTTTTTGAAATATTTTTAACTTGTAAAATTTCTTTTCCTGGTTCTCTATCTGGTTTAAAATCAACATATGGATATTTTCTATTTGATGGTTTTATTTCATCTAATTCTATCTTTTCTAGTGTCTTTTTTCTTGAAGTTGCTTGTTTTGATTTTGAAGCATTTGCACTAAACCTAGCAATAAATTCTTGTAATTCTTTTATTTTTTCTTCTTTCTTCTTATTCTGTTCTCTCATTTGCTTTAATGCTAATTGGCTTGACTCATACCAAAAGTCATAATTTCCTGGATATACTTTTATTTTTCCAAAGTCTACATCTGCTATATGTGTGCAAACTTTATTTAAAAAGTATCTGTCATGTGAAACAACAAGTACAGTATTTTCAAAATTAATTAAAAATTCTTGTAACCAGTTTATGCTTTTTAAATCCAAGTCGTTTGTTGGTTCATCTAATAATAAAACATCAGGATTTCCAAATAATGCTTGAGCTAGTAATACTTTTACTTTGTCCCTAGCTTCTAATTCGCTCATTAATTTGTAATGATTTTCTGGTATTATTCCTAAATCATTTAATAACATTGCTGCATCAGATTCTGCATTCCATCCATCTAGTTCTGCAAATCTTTCTTCAAGTTTTGCTGCTTTCATTCCATCTTCTTCTGAGAAATCTGGTTTCATATATATTGCATCTTTTTCTTTCATAATATCATACAATTCTTTATTTCCCATCATTACTGTATCTATTACTGTATATTCTTCAAATGCAAAGTGATCTTGTTTTAAAACAGAAAGTCTTTCTCCTTTATCTAAAGACACATCTCCTTTGCTTGGTTCGATTTCTCCTGATAGAACTTTTAAAAATGTTGATTTCCCTGCTCCGTTAGCGCCTATAATTCCATAACAGTTTCCTTTTCCAAATTTAATGTTTACATCTTCAAATAAGACTCTTTTTCCAAATCTAACTGTTACTCCATTTGCGGTTAGCATATCTAAATCATTCCTTTCTCTCTTTTCTCGCTTATATACTATACCACATTTTTACAATTTAAACAAGCCCATTTTATCATATATTATTGTATTTTTTGTCGATTTATGATATTTTAGTAATAAATAAAAGGAGTGATTTTATGAAAAAATTGTTTTTCTTTTTTGTTTCTATTATATTATTGACCTTTATATTTTTATTTGCAATTAATCATTTTTTTCTTGAAGAACTTCCTTCAGAAAATTTAACAACATCAGCTACTCCAGAAGCAGATCAATCTGAGTTAATTATTCCTGTTGAAGATAAGTTTTTAACTATGAGTGTAATCGGTGATATTATGTGTCATAATACTCAGTATAAAGATGCTTACACATCAATTGGATCATATGATTTTTCTTATGTTTTTAGTGATATCAAGAATTACATAAGCGAATCCGATATTGCTGTTGGAAATCTAGAAACAACATTTGCAGGAAAAGACAAAGGATATAGTAATTATCCAAGGTTTAACACTCCTGAACAATTAGCTTATAATTTAAAAGATTTTGGAATTGATGTAGTTTCTACTGCAAATAATCATTGTATGGATACTAATTTTTCTGGTCTTGCTAGCACATTAAATTATCTAGATGATGCAGGAATTTCTCACACAGGTACATATTCAACTCCAGAAGACCAAAATAAGATTTTAATAAAAGATGTTAATGGAATAAAAATTGCTTTTTTAGCATTTACTTATGGAACGAATGGAATTCCTGTTCCTAGTGACAAATCTTTTGCTGTTAATTTAATTGATGAAGATTTAATACTAAATCAACTTTCTCTAGCTAAAAGTCAATCACCTGATTTAATATGTGTTAGCATGCATTGGGGAATTGAATATCAAACAAAGCAAAATTCTGAACAAGAAAGATTAGCTGATCTTCTTTTTAAGAACGGTGTTGATATTATTTTAGGAAGTCATCCTCATGTTTTACAGCCTATGGAAAAGAAAACAATTACTTTAGATGATGGTTCTACTAAAGATTGTTTTGTTATATACTCTTTAGGTAATTTTATATCAGGACAGACACAGGCAAATACTCGTAATTCAATTATTTTAAATATAGATTTAACCAAAAGTGGTGAAACTGGTAAAACTTATATTGATTCAGTTTCATATATTCCTATTTATATGTATAAGTCTCCTTCTGGTGGAACTCAAAGATATCGTGTTCTTGATATTGAAAAAACTATCCAAAATTATGAAAATGGTACTGATAAGTCAATAAATCAATCTACCTATTCTACTTTAAAAACTGAACTTTCAAAAATAAGAAAAACTGTTGGAGAAAATATTGATTTTTAGTTTTATACTTAGTAAATATAAAAAAAGCTATCTCATAAATTAAATGAATAGCTTTTTTATAAATTAATTAATTCTTATATAAATTTTCCATCTTCTATATGTATTATTCTGTCAGCCAATTTTGCAATTTCTAAATTATGAGTAATCATAATAATAGTTTGTTTATATTCTTTATTAGCTTTTTGTAATAATTGTATAATTTCACTACTTGACTTAGAATCTAGATTACCTGTTGGCTCATCTGCTAAAATAATAGTTGGATCTATCATTAAAGCTCTGCCTATTGCTACTTTTTGTTGTTGTCCACCAGATAGCTCATTAGGTAAATGTTTTTTCCTATTTTCTAAATTTAAGAATTTTATTATATTTCCTAATTTATTTTTATCTATCTTTTTTCTATCAAGTTCTATTGGTAATAAGATATTTTCTTCTACATTTAAAGTAGGAATTAAATTATAAAATTGATATACAATTCCTATTTTTTGCCTTCTTAGTATTGTTAAATCTTTTTTATTCATTTCATATATATTTTTATCATAAAAATATACTTTTCCATTAGTTGGTTTTTCTAATCCTGCAATTGTATGTAAAAGAGTTGATTTTCCACTTCCTGAAGGTCCTATTATTGCAATAAATTCTCCTTCTTCAACCTCAAAAGAAATGTTATTTAGTGCAATAACTTTTGCATCACCTTTTCCATAAACTTTACTTAAATTTTCTACTTTCAAAATTTTCATTATAATTTTTCTCCTATAATTTTTATTCTTCTTTTATAAATTTTGTTGAATATATTGCTATAACTAAAAATATTATAAATAGTGATAAAATAAATATACCAATATTAACAAATGGAATTAATATTTTATCTAATATAATTGTTTTTTCCATAAATCTTATAATCATATATAAAATAGGGATTGACAAAATAATTGATATTATTGTTGCTTTTATAAACATATAGATATTTTCATATATTAGTATTTTATTTATATTTCCCTTTGTAGCTCCTAATCTTGACAATTCTTTAAATTCTTCTTCTCTTTCACATAAACTTGCATTTATTATATTTATAGAACTTATTATTCCTATAACTATAATTGTTAAAATAATAGTTTGTAAAATTAATTCTAAAATATTAGTATAAATTATTTTCTCTTGGTTATCTAGAGAATAATAATGTGCATAAATATCAACATTTTGCTTTTGAATAATATTATCCATATAATTTGAAAAATTAATTATGTTTCCACATTTTATTTTAACAAAATTTCCACTATTACTTGTATCTCCAAAGAACTTCCATATATTATGTTGGTTTGGACTTTTGTGGTGAGCATTTATTTTTTCCTCTATATTATTAAAAGTTTCCATATTTGTAAAAATTGTTATTTTCCCTGTATTCTTTATTTCTTTATATCCATCAGGAAGCTTTTCTGTTGAAACAAAGTTTTCTTTTAAGTTCTCATCATCAATTATTTCATATCCTATGAATTTATTTTCATTATTAAAATCAAAATTGCAATAAACTATTTTAAAATTATAATCATAATTTGTTTTAAATGCTGAATTATATTTATATATAAATTCCTGTTCTCCTTCTTTTAATTCTTTTTCTGTAACATTATTATAAATAACATAATCTCCAGCATTTCCATTTAAATCAGTTATATAATTATTATAAGATTTATCATCTAATCCAATTATTTGTATTG
>CALXZB010000027.1 GCA_944393125.1 uncultured Clostridia bacterium
ACTGGCTCTGCTTCTGGCTCTAGTTCAAATTCTTTTTGTAACTTATCTATTCCAAATTCTACATCTATGTCATCTATTTCTTGTAAAAATTCTTTATATTGTTTTTCAAGTTCTTCCATTTTTGTATTTTGAGCCATTTTTAAACTTCTTACTTCTCTTGATAGATTTATTAAGTTTTGACTTTCTTCAGGAGTTCTATCTTTTCTATCTTGTAATAAAGCTATTGTTTCTAATTTACTATAATATTCTTTTTGCTCTGAACTATTTTCCCATTCCTCTTCTAATTGCTTTCTAGCCTCTTTATATGCTTCTTCTGCATTTTTTCTAGCAGTTTGCATATGAACTAGCAATTGTTTTTGTTTTTCTTTATTTTGTTTCATCTGTTCTTGGTTCTCTTCCATACTACTTTGCAATTCTGCAATTCTATTTTGTGCTTTTCTAATCTCTTCATTAAATGGTCTTGCATAATTTTCAAAGTCTTTATTGTATTCAGTTATTTGTCTTGATTCTGGATAGTTATAGTATTCATAAGGTTCATCCCAATTTCTTGTTTGAGCCTGGTTTTCTGCTATAACACCCTCTAATCTTTCTATTTCTGCCTCACTGTTATTATTTAGTTCATTTATTTGCATAGCAATATTTCTATAACCTTCTTTATACATTGATAAATCTAGTTCCATTTTATTTCCTCCTTTTTATGCAAAAATTTATTCGCTCTTTCTATTTTAGCACAAAATTCATATATTTGCAACTTTTTCCCTAATTTCATACTTTTACACAATTATATTTTATCAAAAAAAATTTTTTTTTCAATATTTTATTAGTATGTAACAGAAAAATAATATTTTTGTAATTTTATTGTAATATTTTATATACCTACACAAAAAGAAGCCAATTTCTTGGCTTCTCAAATATAATAATTATTATAAAATTATGCTATTATATCAGCAACAACTCCTGAACCAACTGTTCTACCACCTTCACGAATAGCGAATCTTAATCCTTTTTCGATAGCGATAGGTGTAATTAATTCGATTGTCATTGATACGTTATCACCTGGCATAACCATTTCTGTTCCAGCAGGTAATTCGATAACACCTGTTACGTCTGTTGTTCTGAAATAGAATTGTGGTCTATATCCATTGAAGAATGGTGTATGACGTCCACCTTCTTCTTTTGTTAAAACGTATACTTCTGATGTGAATTTTGTATGTGGATTTATTGATCCTGGTTTTGCTAATACTTGACCTCTTTCGATGTCTTTTCTATCAATTCCTCTTAATAATGTTCCGATATTATCTCCAGCTTCAGCTTGATCTAATAATTTTCTGAACATTTCTACACCTGTAACAACTGTTTTTCTTCTTTCTGTTGTTAAACCAATGATTTCAACTTCATCAGAAACTTTAACAACTCCTCTTTCTACTCTACCTGTAGCAACTGTTCCACGTCCTGTAATTGTGAATACGTCTTCTACTGGCATTAAGAATGGTTGATCAACTGGTCTTTCTGGTGTTGGTATATAGCTATCAACTGCATCCATTAATTCTTTCATTGGTGCATATACTGGATCATTTGGATCTGTTGATGTGCTTTCTAGAACTTTTAATGAAGATCCTTTTATGATTGGAATTTCATCTCCAGGGAAATCATAGCTTGATAATAAGTCTCTAACTTCCATTTCAACTAATTCTAATAATTCTGGATCATCTACCATATCACATTTATTTAAATATACAACTATATATTTAACTCCTACTTGTCTTGCTAATAGTATATGTTCTCTTGTTTGAGGCATTGGTCCATCAGCAGCAGATACTACTAATATAGCTCCATCCATTTGTGCTGCACCTGTAATCATATTTTTTACATAGTCAGCGTGTCCTGGACAGTCTACGTGAGCATAATGTCTGTTTTCTGTTTCATACTCTACGTGAGCTGTATTAATTGTGATTCCTCTTGCTTTTTCTTCTGGTGCTCCATCGATTTGATCATAAGCTGTATATTGAGCTTTTCCTAATAATCCTAGGTATTTTGTTATAGCAGCTGTTGTTGTTGTTTTTCCATGGTCAACGTGTCCGATTGTACCAATGTTAACATGTGGCTTTGTTCTTTCAAATTTTGCTTTTGCCATTTTTAAATTCCTCCTTATTTTTAATTTGCTTTTATAGCATTTTATATATTTTTAATAATAATAACTTTTTTATGCAAATGCATTTTATAACATTTTTTAGAAAATTGCAAGTATTTTTCTAAAATTAGTCTTCTTTCTTAGCTCTTGAAGCAACTATTGTTTCTAGAACTGATTTTGGAACTTCTTCATAATGAGATGGTTCCATTGAGTATGTTCCTCTACCTTGTGTTTTTGAACGTAAGTCTGTAGCATATCCAAACATTTCTGATAATGGTATGAATGCTCTTATTTCTTGCATTCCATCATTTGCTTCCATTCCTTCCATTCTACCACGTCTTGAGTTTACATCTCCAATAACATCTCCCATGTATTCTTCTGGAACTGTTATTTCTACTTTCATAATTGGCTCTAAGATAACTGATTTTGCTTGTTTACATCCTTCCTTAAATGCCATAGATGCAGCAATCTTAAATGCCATTTCTGATGAGTCAACTTCATGATAAGAACCATCTACTAATGATACTTTGAAGTCTATTACTGGGTATCCAGCTAATATACCGCTTTCAGCAGCTTCTCTCATTCCTTGTTCAATTGGTTTAATATATTCTTTTGGAACAGCTCCTCCGACAATTTTACTTTCAAATTCAATTCCTTTACCTGGCTCTAATGGTTCCATTTCAAACCAAACATCACCATATTGTCCTTTACCTCCAGATTGACGAATAAATTTACCTTGAACTTTTACTTTATTTCTAATTGTTTCTTTGTAAGCAACTTGTGGTTTTCCTACATTACATTCAACTTTGAATTCTCTTTTTAATCTATCTACAATTATGTCTAAGTGTAATTCACCCATACCTGCAATTATTGTTTGTCCTGTTTCTTGATTTGTATAAGCTTTAAATGTTGGATCTTCTTCAGCTAATTTAGCTAAAGCTATTCCCATTTTTTCTTGAGCAGCTTTGTCTTTTGGCTCAATAGCTATATCAATAACTGGTTCTGGGAATTCCATTGATTCAAGAATTATTGGATGTTCTGGATCACATAAAGTATTTCCAGTTGTAACATCTTTTAATCCTACTGCTGCAGCAATATCTCCAGCATATACTTTTTCAATATCTTCTCTATGGTTTGAATGCATTTGTAGAATTCTACCAATTCTTTCTTTTTTGTCTTTGCTTGAATTTAAAACTGTTGATCCTGTTTCTAATGTTCCAGAATATACTCTGAAGAAACATAATTTTCCAACAAATGGATCTGTTGCAATTTTAAATGCTAATGCAGCAAATGGTTCTGAATCAGATGTTTTAGCTTCTGTTTCTTCTCCATCTAGTGTTGTTCCTTTTATATGTGGTATATCTAATGGTGATGGCATATAGTCTACTATTGCATTTAATAGTTCTTGTACACCTTTGTTTTTATATGATGATCCACATACAACTGGAACTATTGAATTTGATATTGTTCCTTTACGAAGTCCTCTTTTTATTTCTTCTTCAGAAAGTTCTTCACCTTCTAAATATTTCATCATTAATTCTTCGTCTTGTTCACATGCAGCTTCTATCATTGCTGTTCTATATTTTTTTGCATCTTCTAACATATCTGCTGGAATATCTTGTTCTTCAATTACTTTTCCTAAATCATCTTTATGAACAAAAGCTCTCATTTTTATAAGATCTACTATTCCTAGGAAATGGTCTTCAGCTCCTATAGGTAATTGAATTGGAACAGCATTTGCATGTAATCTATTATGTAGTTGTTCTACACATAGCATGAAGTTTGCTCCAACTACATCCATTTTATTTACATATACCATTCTTGGTACTTGATATTTATCAGCTTGTCTCCAAACTGTTTCTGTTTGTGGTTGAACTCCACCTTTTGCAGCTAATACTGTAACAGCTCCGTCAAGAACTCTTAGAGATCTTTGTACTTCTACTGTAAAGTCTACGTGTCCTGGAGTATCAATTATATTTATTCTATTATTGTTCCAGAAACAAGTTGTTGCTGCAGATGTAATTGTAATACCTCTCTCTTGTTCTTGTTCCATCCAGTCCATTGTTGCTGCACCTTCGTGAACTTCACCTATTTTATGTGTTTTTCCTGTATAGAATAATATTCTCTCAGTTGTTGTTGTTTTTCCTGCATCTATATGAGCCATTATTCCTATATTTCTTGTTCTTTCTAGTGGGTATTCTCTTCCTGCCATTTATTAATTTCCCTCCTTCATTGGATAAGGTTCATATCTCTTATCTTAGGATTTTTAGAACTCTAACTGTTCTTTATCCATATGAATATATGATTACCCCTTTTATCAATTGATTTAATTTTATTTTATTTTACCATTTATAATGTGCAAAAGCTTTATTTGCTTCAGCCATTCTGTGTGTATCTTCTTTCTTTTTATATGCTCCACCATTTCCATTTACTGCATCAATTATTTCTCCGGCTAATTTTTCAGCCATTGTTTTTTCATGTCTAGTTCTAGCATATGTTACTAACCATCTTAAACCTAAAGTTTGTCTTCTTTCAGGTCTAATTTCTAGTGGCACTTGGTATGTTGCTCCACCAACTCTTCTTGCTTTAACTTCAAGAACTGGCATAACATTTTCTAATGCTGCTTCAAAAACTTCTAATGGATTTTTTCCTTCTTTTTCTTTAATTATTTCGAATGCATCATATACTATGTTTTGAGCAAGTGATTTTTTACCATCTAACATAATGTTGTTAATTAATTTTGTAACAACTTTGCTATTGTATATTGGATCTGGTAATACGTCTCTTTTTGCTATAAATCCTCTTCTTGGCACTATTCTTCACTCCTTTTCTTATTTTGTAAGATTATTCTTACTTATTTTGTGATACCTAAAAAAGTATCTAAGTTACTCTGGAAATATACATTTCCCGTATAGTGCTACATAATCTATTCTAAATTTAAGTACCTTAATTTAGTAAATTGTGTGCACTAATTAAAATTATAAAATTTAATAAATAAAATTATTATTCTAAAAATACACAATTTTATTTATTATTTTATTTTTTTGGGCGTTTAGCTCCATATTTAGAACGACCTTGCATTCTGTCTTTTACTCCTGCAGTGTCTAATGTTCCTCTAATTATATGGTATCTAACACCTGGAAGGTCTTTTACTCTTCCTCCTCTAATTAGAACTACACTGTGTTCTTGTAGGTTATGTCCTATACCTGGTATATAAGATGTTACTTCATAACCGTTTGAAAGTCTAACTCTGGCAACTTTTCTTAAAGCTGAGTTTGGTTTCTTTGGTGTTACAGTTTTTACTACTGTACATACACCTCTTTTTTGTGGTGCTCTATTATTTGTTAAAGTCTTATTCTTTGAATTCCAACCATGTTGTAGAGCTGGTGCTGTAGATTTTGCCTTTGATGTTTGTCTTCCTTTTCTTACTAATTGATTAATTGTTGGCACTTAAATTTCACCTCTTTTCTTTTTTTATTGATATAAATAAAAACCGCATTAGAACCTTTTTATTTTTGATTCTATTGCGGTTTATATTTTACCATTTTTTTATTGATATGTCAATATTTTTTATTAATATTTTCCTTCTGGTAAAGCTCTTATATTATCTAATGCTAACAATTTCCTAAATATATATTTTATTTTGTTAAATCCTGCAAAGTTTTCTATTATTTCTATTCTATTATTTTTCTTTGCGTGTTTACATATCTTTCTTAATATTTTCTTTTCTTTGTTTGTTAAATTAGACTGAGCTAAGTATGCAAGATTATATGTTATTGCAGGAATTGTTTCTGCATCATTTTCTAAGTCGTAAGAGAATGACATTGCATAATTATAAATTAATTCATGTGCATCATATTCATATTTTTTTGAACATTCTATAAGTAGCTCGCATATTAATGGGTCAATCTCCTTTACTACTTTTTTATCGAAAGATTTGTATTCCCTTATTGAATAATTTATTAATATTTCTTTGCACTCTTCTCTGTTTTGTTTATCTCTTAATAAAACATTTTCTTCTTCTATTTTTCCAGGATATAATCTAACTTCTTCTCCATTACTCATTAATGCTTTATATACAAGTTCTTCGTTTTCAATTTTCGCTATAATATTTGATATTGTTGCTCTTTGGCCAAATAATGGAATTATTACCTTTGCATTATTATCGCTTTCAGATGTTATTATATCTTCTGGTTCTGCAATATTATTTTCTACACTTTCTTGTTCTTCTATTCTTTTAACATTGATATCTTGTGTTTGTTTTGCTACAATTTCTTCTACTATTTGTTTTGCCAATTCTTCTATTTCTTTTAATACTTCGTCTTCAATTTGTTTTTCTTTTACTGTTTCTATATTCATATCATTATTTGAACAAACTTCTGTTAAATCATTTTCATTAAATTCTTGTATGTGTAATTCTTCTATTGGTTCCATATCTTGTATATGTAGTTCTTCTACTGGTTCGAATTCTTGTATGTGCAATTCTTCTACTGGTTCGAATTCTTGTATATGTAATTCTTCTACTGGTTTAAATTCTTCTATATATAATTCTTCTGTTGGTTTAATTTCTTCAACAGAAATGTCTTCAATTTCTTCTATTTCTAATGGTTCAATATCAGTATTTTCTTGTGTTTTTTCTTCTTCCTCTATGGAATTCCAATTTCCATTTTTGATTTTTCTTTTTAATATAGCTGATTCTTCCATTTCATCTTCAATATTTTCGATTTCTACTTTTAGTTTTTCAATCTTTTCTATACTTTGTGTTGCGTTTTCTTCTTGTCTTTTACATTCTTCTACTGCTTCTTCGGATAGTTCTGGCATTCTTCCAAATCTTTCACAAAATTCTTGCTTTTGAATTTGATATTTAATGTTTCTTTCTTTTTGACTTGCTATGTTTTCTTCTAGCTCTTGTATTTCCTCATTTAATCTACGAATTTTTCTTATTCCTTCTACAATTAAATTTTCTATAACTGAATATATTTGAGTTCTTTTTTCACGCACTTTGAAGTCAAGTTTATTTTGTAATTCTTGACTTTGGCATCCTAGTTCAGCTATTTGTTTTCCAAGCATATCAATTTCAGTCCAATCTGAATGAACTCTTTTTTTATCATTTCTTTCTTGTGCTAACTGTATTCTTTTATTTTCTATTTCTGAAATTTGACATTGAGTTTGTCTTTTTTCGCATATAAAACCTTTAATACATTCTTTTATTTCTTCTATTTGGTTCATTTTACAGCCTTATCAAGTAATTTAATTACTTAATAAACTCCTTTCTTTAGTTATATAAATATATTCATTTTATATTCTAACACAATGTCTTTTTTGGTACAAGTATTTTTGTATATTTTTTTTATTTTTTGTTTTTTATTGTAAAAAATTGGTTTTATTTATTACTATTTAAAATTTTAAAGTTCATTTTTAAATCATGAATTGATCTATCTGCTAATTTAGTATATTTTAATTTTTTGTCTTTTATTTTTTCTGATATTTCTGGTACTATTCCAAAATTAGCATTCATAGGTTGAAACTTGTCATTTTCTGTGGATATATATTTAGCCAAAGCTCCTATTATAGTTGTTTCTGGAAATATAATTTTAGATTTATTATTATATTTTGCACAGGCATTAATTGCAGAAACCATGCCTGAAGCAATTGATTCAACATATCCTTCTACACCTGTTATTTGACCAGCAAAAAATATGTTGGAATTCTTTTTTAAATTATATGTCTCATCTAATAATTTTGTAGAATTAATATATGTGTTTCTGTGCATTACTCCATATTTTATAAATTCTACATTTTCTAATCCAGGAATCAAGCTAAATACTCTTTTTTGCTCTCCGAATTTTAAGTTTGTTTGGAAACCTACCATATTATAAATTTTGCCATCTTTGTTATCTTGTCTTAATTGTACAACTGCATATGGTCTTTTTCCTGTTCTTGGGTCATCAAAACCAACTGGTTTTAATGGTCCATATCTTAAAGTATCAATCCCTCTTTTTGCCATGATTTCAATAGGCATACACCCTTCAAAAATTTCTCTTTTTTCAAATTCATGTAATGTTACTATTTCTGCATTTACTAATTCATTGTAAAAGTTCTCATATTCTTTTTGGTTCATTGGTAAATTTATATAACTTGCTTCTTGTTTTTCAATCCTACTTTTCCATTGTTCTAGGGTTTCATCTTTTTGTTTTTCTTGTTCATATCTATTGCCAAAAAATGCTATGTCAAAATCAATACTTTCTTTCTCAACAATTGGTGCTGCGGCATCATAAAAATATAATTTATCTTCTCCTGTTATTTTAGAAATTTCTTTTGTCATTCCTTCAGAAGTTAATGGTCCTGTTGCTATAATTACTATTCCATTTTTAGCCATTTCTTCTATATCAGTAATCTCTTCGTGAATTACTTCTATTAATGGATTTTCTTCTATTTTTTTAGTTACTTTTTCTGAAAACAATTCTCTATCTACCGCTAAGGCTTGCCCTGCTGGTACTTGAGTTTCATCTGCTATTTCTATTAATAATGATTTTAAATATCGTAATTCTTCTTTTAATAAGCCACAAGCATTTGTATGTAAATTTGATTTAAAAGAGTTACTACATACTATTTCAGCAAGGTTTATATTACTATGTGCTTCTGAAAATTTTTTAGGTTTCATTTCATATAATTTTACTGGTATTCCTCTTTGGGCAATTTGGTAAGCTGCTTCACATCCTGCTAATCCTCCACCTATTATTGTTATATATTTTTCCATATAATTCCCTTCTATTAATAATTTTTATTCAAATAATTTCATTATTTCTTCTTTTGTTAATTTACTAATAAATGATGTCTTTGTTGATAGCATATTATCTATAAGTTCAGATTTTCGTTTTTGAAGTTCATAGATTTTTTCTTCAATAGAATTTTTAGTTATTAGTTTATATACTTGTACATTATTTTTTTGTCCAATTCTATAAGCTCTATCTGTTGCTTGGTTTTCTGCTGAAGCATTCCACCATGGGTCATAGTGTATTACCATATCAGCGCCTGTTAAGTTAAGTCCTGTTCCTCCTGCTTTTAGTGAAATTAAAAACACTTTAATATTTTTGTTTTCATTAAATTCATCAACCATTCTAATTCTTTCGTCAACTTTCGTTGAACCTGTCAATTTAAAATAGCTAATTTCTTTTTCTTTTAGTTCATTTTCTATTATTTCAAACATTGATGTATATCCTGAAAATAATAATATTTTATGTCCCGCTTCTGTTGCATCTCTTATTATTTCTATACATTGTTCTAGTTTACTACTTCCTCCATTGTAGTCTTTTATAAATAAACTTGGGTGGCAACAAATTTGTCTTAATCTTGTAAGAGCAGAAAGTACTTGAATATGACTTCTTTCAAAACCTCTCATATTTATAGTTTCTGCAACTTCTTTCTTTGCTTGAGCTAGGTAATTTAGGTATATTTTTTCTTGTTCTTCTTTCATCTGGTTATTCAATACTGTTATTGTTTTTTCTGGTAACTCTGTTAATACTTCTTTTTTTGTTCTTCTTAATACAAATGGTTCTATTAACATTTTTAGTTTTTCCATTGTTCTTTCATCATTTTCTTTTACTATTGGAGTTTCATATTCCGTTTTAAATTTTTTGTATCCAAACAAATATCCTGGCATTATATAATCAAATATTGACCATAGTTCTGCTAGTGAATTTTCAATAGGTGTTCCTGTTAAAGCATATCTTACATCTGCCAATATTTCTTTAATAGCTTTCGCATTTTGAGTATTACTATTTTTTAGATATTGTGCTTCATCTGCAATAGCATATCTAAATTTATAATTACAGCTTTTATATATTTCTATATCTCTTTTTAATAAATCATAAGATGTAATTAATAAGTCATAGTTGCTAGCTTCATTTATTTGTTTTTTTCTTTCTTCTGCATTTCCTTTTATTACTAATGTTTTTAACTTGTTCGTAAATTTTCGTGCTTCATTCTGCCAGTTTAATGTTAGTGAACTTGGACATACTACAATTGATGTTCTTCTTGTCTTGTTTTCTTCAACATATCCAGCTATTATTGATAACATTTGCACTGTTTTTCCAAGTCCCATATCATCAGCTAATATTCCTCCAAATTTATAATTATCTAATGTTTTTAACCATTTATATCCCGTTTTTTGATAATATCTTAAAACATTTTCCAGTGATTTTGGAATCTTAACATCTAATTCTTCACTTTCTTTGTCTAATTCATTTACTATTTTTCTGTATTCTGTATTTTTAATTACTTGAGTATTTGATACTGTTTTTAATAATTTATTTAAATACATACTTCTGTTTACAGGTAGTTTTACTTTGCCTTTTTGTAATTCTTTATAACTAATATCTAAACCTGAAACCATTTTTTCTATAAATTCCATATCTGGATTTTCTGCTAAATTGATAAAAGTTCCGTCCTTTAATTTATGATATTTTTTCTTTAGATTATATTTTATCATTATTTCATCTAGTTCTTCTAAATTTATATTTAATTTTTCTAAGTCTATTGTTAATAAATCATTTTCTACTCTTATACCTATACTTCCTATTTTAGGCTGTTTTACCTCTTTTGTTTTAAAATTATCTGTTACCATTACATCAAATTTATTCATGTATTCATTTATTCCATTTGTTAAAAAGTCATAAATTTTGTCATCATTTGGCAAAATAAAGCATTCTTTTTGTGAATAATACATAAATCCAGTTTTTCTAAACATATTAATAGCTTTATTTTCTGCAATTACATCTCTTGGATATTTTATTGATATTTTTTGTTGTAATGGATTAAATTCTTCTTCTCCATAACAAAATTTAGCATCTGCTATTATATGTTCATTTTCATCAAAGTCTAAAAATAATTTTACTAATAATTTTTTAGGCTTATATTTTTCTATTTCTACTTTATCTATCTCACTAAACTCTAGTGAATTTTTTAGTCTAGGAAGAATTACTGAAAATAGTTCTGGTAGTTGCTCTTTTCCAAATACTAATTCTGTAATAAAATTCTCTTTAAATTTTTTTAATAGTTTTAATGTAGTATTCTCATAGTTTTTAGTGCATCTATTTAATTGATTATCTATTAAAACATATTCATAGTCTTTACCATGTAATATTTCTATTTCTCTTAATATATCTATATTTTTATTTAATGTTATTTTGTATTCATTCTTTCCCTTAGATTTTATAATAAATTTTATTTCTGGGTTTTCATCTATAAATTTTATTTTTTCTTCTTTGTATTCTTTTTGAAATACAATTTCTCTTGATTTTAATATATCAAATATTTCGTCTAATCCGCTATTATTTAATGAAATATAATTATCATTCATTACTTTTCCATAATATCTATAATTTGCATTTGCTTCTGAGTTTACAAATCGTATTATTTCAGATTGTTTTAGTATGAATTCTAATAATTGTTGATCTTCCTCTACAAAATTTTGTTTTTTATGTATAAATTCTAGTTTATTACCATATTTATATTTTTCTTCTTTTTTTATTCTGTCATAGAAATCTGCTAAATCCTTTAATTTATACATTCTTTCGTTACCAATTTTAAATTCTATTCTTAAATTGTTTATATATTTATCATAAATAATTTTAGGTTCTATTTTTATTTTTTCTGTTTTTTGTTTATCACTTGTTTCTTCTAGTTCGTTCATTTCTTCTGCATAAAATTCATTTACTATTTGTTTAAAACTTCTATATTTTGAGTCAGTTGCTAGCATTTTGTTTACATCTACTATTTCTTTATTTTTTATCATTTCCTCATATTTACTGTTACTTGCAAATTCCATCATAGTTGCTACAATATGCTTACATGCAGCATATCTATTTTGGTAATCTATACATTCACATGTTACATCTTCTATTTCACCAGCTTCAATATGTATATGAGTTCTATATACCTCTTGTCCTGTTACTTTTCCCGTAATTTCAAAGTTATTTTCATTATTATAATTTATCTTTTCAATTTCGGTTCTTCCTGTTTTTACATACAGTCTTGCTTTTTGCACTCTAGTTTCGCCTGCATCATAATATAACTCATCTTCTACTTTTTTATTTACTAACATCTTTTTCCCTTTCATATTTTTATGATGTATTATTATATATTATTTTTTAGTTTTTTGCAATGAGTTTATGACTTTTGGTTATTGTTTTTAATAAGATTCTTTATTTCTCACTTCTATTTATTAGTTCTTCCACTACTTTATATACTCCTGTGTATGGATTACATTTTTCACTATCTAATGCTTGTCCTCTTCCTAATTGATATTTTTCAAGTCTTTTGTTATTTTCTATAGCTTTTTTTGTAAACTCTTTTACATCTAAATATGTATTATTATTTTTAGCATATCCTTCTATATATTTCTTTAAATCATTTTGTAAATCATTATTAGAAATAAATTCTTTTGTTGTATAACAAAAATGTAATAAAAACCATAATTCAAATGTAGGAGTTGAAGTTATAATTTCAACTCCTTTTTCTTTGGCTATTTTTTTGCTTCTTCAATCTGTTTTTGTTTGCTTTGAATATCCTGAACTATTCCTTTTGGATCTGTACTATTTCCTTTAGCAAATTTTATAATACATTTTTTACTATGGAAATTTTTAAAATATAATTTTTCTGTCTTATTTATTCCTTCACAACCAATTATAACAAATGAATTTTTAGACCTATTTTTTTTATTTCTTCTTCTTTGTTCAAATTTTCTCATTCCTGCCATAAGCTATCACCCATTGCTACAAAAGGAATTGCACCATATCTACCATTTAAATATCCCTTTTGAATATTTTCTGTTTTTCTTACAGAAAAGTCATCTAATGGATATAATTCAGTAGCTCCTTTCTTTGGATCTTTTTCTGCAAACCATATCTGGTCTCTTCTAAACAAATCTAATGATAATAAGTTTGTATCATGTGTATTAAATATTAGTTGTGCATTAGATTTATTTATTTCTATACTATGAAAGAATTTAATTATCATTTCTACTAAACTTGGGTGTAAACTTCTTTCTATTTCATCTATTATTAGTATTTTTCCTTTTTCAAAAACTTCTTTTAATATTAGCGCCATAGCAAATACTATTTTTGTTCCAGATGATTCACTAATCAAATCTAAGTTATATATCTTTGTATTGCCATTTTCATCTATAATTTCATGCGACATTGTTATACTTTTAATTACTGATGTTTTAGGTGTAATTACATTAGATGGAATATTCATATTTTTCAACTGCATTATCATACGAACATCCATTTCTGTTTCTTCTATTTCTATATTGTAATCTTTAATAATAATATCTGCTTCTTCTAATAATTTTAGTGTAAATTTTTTCAAACTTTCATTTGCATCATCATTATTATATGCTTCTATTGAAAACGGATTTAGTTCATTTCCACCTATATAAGTATCAATCATATTTGCAAACCATAAATATGGTGCTCTTGTTTTTTCATAATTCCATGTTGTTGCTGTTGATAGAAATAATTTATTTTCTAAATTCTGATTTTTTATTGCATTTAGTTTTGTTTCATCTGCTTGTAAAAATTTATAGTTTTCTCCTATTCTTTCAAATATCCTTGTCGCTTTAGCAGAAAAATACTGATATAAATATTCTTCATGTATCTTATTTTTATCCGCTTTAAAGCCATATACATATTTATTATTATTCGTGTAAAATATAAATTCAAATTCACATGGTTCTTTTTTAGTATTTTCATCAAATGCAAATGGTTCCATTTGAAGTAGTTTTTCTCCTGGCTGTCTATTATTAGATAGTCTTATCATCATTATTGCTACAGAAAATGCTTTTATTAAATTAGTTTTTCCTGAAGCATTTGCACCATATAGTGCTGTTGTTTTTAGTACTCTTTCATTAGATTCATTTATATTTATTATATTATCAGGGTTTTCATCACCAATTCCAGCTTCCATACTAAAATCTTGTTTTTCTTTAAATGACATAAAATTTTTAACGCTAAATTGAACTAACATTTTTATCACCTCTTTATATTATTATACTATTTTATTCAAAATTTGCAAGTAATTTTAATGTTATTTTGCTTATTTTTGCATTTTTTATTCATTTTTATTTAAAATATTATTTTATTTTAATTATATTATGATATATTTACCTTTGTGCATATGTTCGTAATAGATTTTTCCAATATTTCCCGAATTTTCTATGGGAAAAGAAAAAACAAAAACCCTAAAGATCTTGATAAATTTGGTTTTAAACGCAATATCCAAATTTACAACCTTCGGGTTATGAGAAATGGAATGCATTTTTCATTTTTTCTATTATCTTTTAAAGAGTGCTATTCTGTATGGTTACAGCATAACACTCTTTTTATTATTTACTAATAATTCTATTATTTTTTAGGTCGGTAGGGGTATTTTTAGGGGTAAAACTTCTTATTTCTCATATTCGATATTATTTTTCTGACACCATTCTATTGCCATATTTTTTAGATACTCTTCTCTAAAATTATAGTAATCATTTTCTATTCTAAATTTCCTTAATGTTTCTTTAAATCTCCTATATTTTCCTTTGCCATAAAATGCATCCTCTAATTCTTCTTGTATATTTTCATTTTTTATTTCATCAATATATTCTTCTATCAATTCTGAATCATGAAATACATATGAACTTGGTAAATAATAATATCTTTCTTCTTCGTCTTCTTCTATTTTATCAGTTAATTCTTCATATTCTTGCATTGACATCATATTAAAATCTATAAAAATAAAATTATTTTCCTTTTTATCATATACAATATACTCATAATTCTGTATTTCATCGAACATATCAACTAATTCATCTAATTTAAGTTTCATGTTTTTTACTCCCTTCTTATTCTATAATCTCATATCCTGCAATTTTATATCCTTTTAATCTTCTATTATACATCTTTTCTAGAACTTTCATATTATCTAAATAATCATACACTATTACTTTCTCTTTATCTTCATGTTCTCTATGCAATCTTCCTACATATTGTATAATTCTTCCTTTCCATGAAACTGGCATAGTTAGAAATAGTGTATCTAATCTACTATCATCAAATCCCTCTCCTATTGAACTACTTGTTGCTAATATTATCCTTGGTTTATTGTTTCTATCTGCTTCATCTATGACATCTTGAATTTCTTTAATTTTCTTTTTTCCCATATTCCCCTTATACGCCACTACTGGTACATTTAAATCTTCTAAACTCTCTTTTAAAATTTTTAAGTGTTCCACCCTTTCAGTTAAAACAATAGGAACTCTTCCTTCTAAAACACATTTCTTTATATCTTCTATTATCATATCATTTCTAAAAACATTATGGCACATATCGTTAAGGATTTCTGAAATTTGTATTTTATCTTTTTCTTCACTTGGAATGTATTTATAATTAGTCTTTTTTACAATTACTGTATGTTCCATTTCTTTATTCTGTTTTAATTCGCGATGG